>CALDTJ010000055.1 GCA_937924145.1 uncultured Saprospiraceae bacterium | reverse complement strand
TGGATATTTGGAATTCGGTGAGGGGGTAGGACTGGTTGCTGGTTGCTGGTTGCTAGTTTCGAGCAGCAACTAGCAACCAGTAACTAGCAACCAATCCACTATTTCTTCAAAACAGAAAGCGTCTTCACTCCTCCTTGCTCATTTCTAAGCTCTAATAGATAAAGTCCCGCTGCTAAATTCGGAGGTGTTTCCAATGATAAATAATGGGTACCATTTGATAGCTGCTCATTGAATAATTGCCCTACTATCTGACCGTTAAGACTCACCAATTGACCACTCAAATTCGTTGGTTCTGTCAATCCTATTTTTAAATTAATTATTTGTTGAACTGGATTTGGAAATACTGAAATATCCGTAATACTCTGAATAGATTTTACAGAAGAGGTGACCTCTGCGGATACTCTTTTAGATGTTGTATAGATATTATCTCCTGTTCGGCCACCATTATCATCCGCATCATTAACGGCTGCATAAAAAGTAATAGTTCCTACATTTGAGGCTGGCGCTTTCCAATCGATTTTCCATGTAGTTAAAATACTACCATCCTCTGAATGGGTCATATAATTTCGTCCATTTGCACTTCTGGCTTGAGTGTACTCCCCAGATAGAATCCATTCGCCAATATTATTATTTTGTGCATTTAAAGCAACTATTTCAAAGCCATTTCTAGCAGCATTTTGAGGATTATCAATGGCAATAGTTACACTATGAATCTTACCCGGGACATAGGCAGTTTCATCTATATCCAATCCGATATTGATCGTAGCTGGCCCCGTATTAGGGTTGGTCGCATGACAGCCACTTTTACCACAAGTTTCTTCCCCCGGTCCCCCAGTAGTACCTGCTGGTGCGCCGCCAACATTACCTAACAACGCTATATAAACGGTAAACCCAAGCGAAAATAATAGTAGAATAAATAAATTTTTCATAAGTATTTTTGATGTTCCTATTGTTTCAAAATTGAAACTGTCTTTACTCCTCCATTCAAATTTCGAAGCTCTAGCAAATAAAGTCCTGATGCTAAATTCGGAGGTGTATTTATTGATAAATAATGGATACCATTTGATAGCTGCTCATTGAACAATTGGCCGACTATCTGACCGCTAAGATTCACCAATTGACCGCTCAAATTCGTTGATTCTGTCAATCCTATTTTTAAGTTAATTACTTGTTGAACTGGATTTGGAAATAGGGAAATAGCTTCAATACTATTAATCGAATTCACGGAAGAAACAACTTCTGCGGATACGCCTAAAGAAGTGGTGTAAATGTCATCGCCTGAGGTACTTCCATTATTATTCGCATCGTTATAAGCCAAATAAAAAGTAATGTCTCCTACATCTGAATCGGGTGCTTTCCAATCAATTTCCCAGGCAGAATTTGCTGAACCAGCGTTGGTCTGAGTAATGTATCTTCGACCACCAAAACTTCGCTCTCTTGTTTCATCTCCTGATAAAACCCATTCGCCAATATTCGAATTTTGTGCATCTAGTGCTACTATCTCAAAGCCATTTCTAGCTATATTTTGTGCATCAGTTATGGAAATCGAAATTTTGTGAGTGGCTCCTGGCAGGTAAGTAGTCGCACTATCGTTGATGCCTAGATTAATGGTCGCTGATCCACTATTAACGGTGGTGTTATGACAGCCTGCTGAAGCACAGGTGGCATCTTCTGGTGCGCCTGTTCTACCCGCAGGTGCGCCACCTCGGTTACCCAATAAAACAATGTAAACCAGTAAGCCTCCAATAAATAAAAATGTTGTAAATAAATTCTTCATACGTTTCGTTTTTAAAGGGTTAATAATCAATTAATTACAAATTAAATACATTATAAAATTAAATGTAATTAAAAAAGTCAAAAGTTGATGTAGTATCAAAGACAGAATTGTTAAAAAATAAAAATCAAGCTAAATACAAACCAATAGTCGCTCCTCTGCGTTAACTAAATTATACTTTTAATAAAATATTAATATGCAAAATACTCCCTCTTCTGATACTTATGTAGCGATTATGGCTGGTGGCATTGGTAGCCGTTTTTGGCCTGCTAGTCGAGTCGAACGTCCTAAACAATTTTTAGATATCATGGGCACTGGAAAGTCCTTGATTCGTCAGACTTTTGAGCGTTTCCTAAAAGTTTGTCCTGCCTCCAATATTTTCATCGTCACCAATGGCATGTACAAAGACTTAGTCTTAGAACACCTGCCTGAGTTGACCGCCAATCAAGTATTATGCGAGCCTTCTCGTAATAATACAGCACCTTGTGTGGCTTATACTGCTTTCAAATTGCACAACTTAAATCCGAATGCGAACTTCATTGTCGCTCCTTCGGATCACATCATTTTAAAAGAAGATGAATTTGTGGGCTATTTGAAACAGGCGTTGGATTTTACTGAAAAAAATGAGGCTTTAGTTACGCTAGGTATTCAACCAACTCGACCTGATACTGGCTATGGTTATATCAATTTTTCGGCAAATGGTTCGAACATACATAAGGTAGTAGAGTTCAAAGAAAAACCAAACGAAGAAGTGGCAAAGGCTTATGTGGCAAGTGGCGATTACCTTTGGAATGCAGGTATTTTTGTATGGAAAGCAGCTTATGTCTTAGAACAATTTAAGCAACATACACCTGAGATTTATAATATTTTAAGTGACGGTGAACCGTTTTATAATACGGTAGATGAGCAAGATTTTATTGACAAGGCCTACCCTACTACCCCAAGTATTTCGGTAGATTATGCGATCATGGAGAAGTCTAAAGATGTTTATACGATTCCGTCAGAATTTGGCTGGTCAGACTTAGGTACTTGGAATTCTTTGCACGTCGAATCTCCTAAAGACGATCATGGAAATGCAGTGAATGGTAATGTTGTTTTGGATGAAGTGTCTAATTCTTTGATTCGGATGCCTGAGGGTAAATTATTGGTCGCTAAGGGCTTAGACGATTTTATTATTGTGGATGAGGGAGATGTTTTAATGATTTACCCTAAGTCTAAAGAGCAGGAAATTAAAGCAGTGACAAAGGCGCTTGATAAAGAGTTTTCGTAAAGTACCCGCGAATTCATTTGCCTAAGCAATCAAAGACGAATGAATTCGACCTGTACTTTAATCCAAATATCGAATCACATACTCCAATGTGTGGTGATGAAATTTCACCGAAAAGTCCGTCTCTTTTAAGGTAACGCCTTGATTGACGGACTTTTTTAAATCTTTGGTGATAAAATTCAACTGCGGATGTGCTGCCATGAATTCTTCGAAAGGCATATCTATCACAAATTCTACGTGCTCAAACCCTTCCTTATAAAAACTACCTTTCTTTGGTGCAGGTAATTCTACAACCTCAATTTCTCTATTTTTATAAATAATTGGTTGGGCTAATTTGATGGAGGCAATTGACCGCCCGCCAATTTTAGATTCTGTTAATAACTCCCCTAAATTGGTTAATGCTTTTTTTAGGACTTGATAGCGTTCTTCCGTTTCTACTCGATAACAAATGTGGTCCAATTCGTAGGTTGCTACATTGATCTTTTTTTGAGCAAGGTATTGGAAGAGATGATCTAGAAAAGAGGTTGCGTCACCTAGTAGCTTTGTAATATTTTCTTTCATTCTAGTGAAATAATATTTTCTATTGGGAAGGTAAACGTATCAGATACTTTGAAAGTCTATCGACACCCCATATCTTTTAATCATCAAATCCTGAAAGGATTGAAGGTGATTAGCCCCCAATAAAATTGGGGGAAGTGATATTTTAGGCACTTCCTTACAAGTCTGAAAGACTTGAACATTAAAATTCCTATTATTCAAGCCTTTCAGGCTTGTCCAACGCCCTATTTATTCATTTCCCCCCGATTTCATCGGGGGCTATTCGTATTGAATTCTCTTCGGAATTCATATTTGGAACTTGTGGGGTGTCGTTAGAATTTAGAATTGTCAGATACGAATAAATTGTCAACATCTAGATCCGTAAATTTATCTATCCGAGGGGAAAATCGTCAACATCAAAATCAGCAATCCTATTCCACCGCCATCCCTCGAATTTCTTTCTGCCTACCAATCTGCTGAATCCGAGCTTTCAAACTATCGGCCCCTTTAATTTCAGCCTGAGAGAAAGTATATAAACTAACCCCAAATAGCAAAAGCGCATACAGCATAAAGAGTACGATGAACGTCGTGAAAAGCATCATGGTGTGCAATACATTTTCAGCAGCCACCCCTTTAAACGGTAAATTCCAATTAACAATATCAATAAAAAAGTAAGTCAAAGAAGTATCTAAAAGCCCAAAGAAAACGCCACTGATGACGATTAGGATGCCCATTAAACCGATTAGTTTAGTGTAAGCAGCGCCCATCAAGTTAAAACATTCAATCAAACCTTGAATGTACCAAACCTGATCCTTTTGCATAATAAACAACCACAACCAAACAACAGGGAATAGTAAAACTAGAAATAAAATTGTGTAGCTATCCCCAACTCGTATCAATAAATACATCAAAGTAATAGGCACTAAGGTTCTCATAAATGATATCAAGCCCGAATATTTATTTTCTACGCGATTCTCAGCGCCTGTTTTTTTAAGGATTAATTGATTATAAAAAATAGAAATACCAGTAAAAGCTAAGATTGTAATGACAGGTAACACATATATATACTCGTGTGCAAAGAATTGATGCAGATTGTAAATACTATCTTGAAAAACAAAAAGCTCTGAAAAATGAGGCGCTTCATGTAAAATTAAAATACAAATAGTGAAAAATAGACTACCCAATAACGCTGCACCGATTACTTTCCAAAAGTGATTGCGATAAAAAATAAAAGTATCGGCAAATAAGTCACTGACTTTCTTAATCTTTCCAAAATTAATAGGCTGCACAATATCAGGTTGTAAGGCATATCTTGACTCATCAATAGAAAATCCAGTTTTTGCCTTATTATAGGGATACCAGACAAAATACCATAAAATAAAAGCTAAACATAACAATATAAAAGCAAGTCTAATAATGTCAGGTACCTCTGTATGTCTAGTAATGTACCCTTCAATAAATCCAGCGGTGATAAAAATAGGAATCAATCCCATCATTATCTTCAATCCACGACGAGCACTTATCTGAAAAGATTTTAATCTAGACAACGTACCAGGGAAGATCCAACCTTTCCCCATAGTAATACCCGCCGCTCCAGCAATCACGATTGCGGATATTTCAAGCGTGCCATGCATCCATATAGTCAGAAAAGATTCCAAGAATACGCCCTGTGTATAAAAGAAGTATTGAAAAGCCCCAACCATGACACCATTATATAATATGATACCAATACTACCGATTACAGCAAAAACACCTAGAACAAAAGTCCGCAAAGCAACCAGTATATTATTAAGGGTAATTCCAACGGACATACCAAATTGGCCTTTTTCTTTATATACCGCCATTGGGTCTCCTTTCTTGATATTTTCAATGGTCATATCCACGTATTCGTCACCCAATATCACCCTAGGGAATTCGCCGTCCATAGCAGTAGATAAAGCCCCAATTAAAAAAGCAGCGAGAAATATAAGGAAGGCTAATAGGAAATCTTGTCGAGCATCATATACTAATTTAGGTAATTCTTCTTTCCAGAAATTGGTAAAGCGTTCCGCAGGAGACTTTTTATTTTTATAAATATTGGTGAAAATCTTTTGCGCCAAGCCATTTAAGTAAACCCTTACCGATCTATTCTTATAAAAAGTACGAGCATAAGACAAGTCGTCGGTCACATTTACAAAAATCTCATTGAGTTTTTCAGGGTTCTGATACTCTTTGCTAAGTACTTCTTCGTACTCCGCCCACTTTTTTTGATTGTCTTTGATAAATTTTGTCTCGCGCATAAGTACGGGCGACTTCAGTCGCCAAAAGTTAAATTAGGAGATGTTATAGCCGCTGTCTCAATTGACCTGCTGCTAAATTACATTAAAAAGAAACATAGCGCAATACACTAGTAATTATTATGTTAAAAGACTTTGAACGAATTACATATTTTTGTAATTTGACCTATATTTACTACTAACAGCTACTACCAACAGCTACTACCAACAGTTACTACCCCTCGAAAGCCATTATATACAAAAACATACCTCCCATTTAATGCTTTTTAAGTATTTGTTTTATTGACGAACCCCTCCTGTCAATGAATAATCTCTCTATTTATCAAACCATAAAAACAAACACAGCTATGACGTTCAAAGATCATTTATTACAAATAAGGCGGTTACATGCCTTAATCCGAACCAAAGCTACAGGAACACCCGAATCTTTAGCTCGAAAATTGGACATTTCGATAGCTACCGTTTTTAGAAGAATTGACGACTTACGTGCTTTAGATGCTGAAATCGACTACGATAGAGACCGCATGACTTATTATTATATGGAACCTTTTGACTTGGAATTATGATATTAGTCGCTGTTGGAAGTAGCTTATTTTTATTGTAGGGCAGTTATCTATTTTGGGGTAGCTGCTTTTTTTTGGAATTTTTTTGGGAGTCTCAATTGGTGAGACTGATTGAGAATATATTTGTAGTAGATACAAATCGATCGAAATAAATTGTCTCTAAAGCTGATTAATGAGGAGGTAAGCTTATCCCTTTTGTTACTAGCAAACTGAAGTAGCTGTTGGTTAGCTAGTGCTTTATTTCTGTAAAAAGAGCCATTGCCGAAATTTTGGCGAATACACGGCAACAGCTCTAATTGTTAAACTTTAACGAAACAAAGTTATGAAAAAATTAACTATTTTTAGAACAGGTGCTATCCTGTTTGGCTTAATTGCTGTGTTCTTAATGCACAGTTGTCAAAAAGAAAGTATTGAACAAACGAGTTCAATAGCCATCAAAAAAAGTCAACATGCGTTTTTTGATTATGACCGGATGTCAAAAGTTAATAAGAGCTTAGACGAATCTACGATTATTGCAGGATCACCAAGCCCTGCTTTGAGAAAAATTATGAGTGATTTTGTAAAGGTTGAAAAAGAAAAGCCTTTTGCAGACCGACTTTCACAAGAACTTGGCTATCCTATCTGGAATGCTTATCAAAGTTTTCGAGGGGCTGATGGTGAAAATGTTAAATTGATTCCAATAGCGAGAGAAAGTGATAATATCCTTTCAGCCTACTTGATTGCCTCTGAGAAGAACGGAGAATATAGATATAAATTGGTCAGAAAGAGCAATTTAGAGACTTTCAAAGTAAATGAGGGGGAAAATAGTTTAGATTATGAATATGTATTGATGACACTTGCAGGATTAAATGAATTATATTTTCATGAAGTTGATTGCAGCCTGAAAGATAACGTAAAGGAGTTAATTGCTGCTAATTTAGGTACAGAAAAGATACAAGAGGAAGAGTCTGCTGACTCTAGGAATTGTTACTATGTACCTGTATGGTCTCAGCAGTGCGTATCTGTTTCTCAAAATGGGATGACTTTATGTTGTAAGTGTCATAGTGTTGTTTCTTATCATTATATTTGTAATGAGGTAGCAGTTATTGTTGAAAATGGAAATGATGGTACAAATTCAGGGAATGGATACACGTCGAGTGATTCACCAAGCTTAGCTGCTCACACGGGTACAATCTGTGATGTGAAACTAGATGATAAGTTTAATGACAATGCTTATTATGTACACATAACAGATTTGAGAATCAATTGGTCGCATGTTCCAACAGGGCGTACTGTATGGGTCAGTCATAATTTTTGTATTCAAACTCATAGACATTTAGGTAAACCGACCTCTGTTAGTAAAATTAAACAAGCTTTTCAAGCTGCGGTTTTCACAACAGAGGCCGAAATTTCGAGAATGCAGCCACATTTGGTCAATAATGCTTTAATTAGAACCGTATTCAAGAGAAGTTTAGCCAATTCGATAGGTGCTTTTTTTGGGGGGGGATCTACTGTAAACTCAAGTTGTCCAGGGGTTCCTCGTTATAGAACTACTGTTGGTTGTTAACTTAAAGTATATTGTAAAAGAGGAATTTAATTTTTTGTATAAATTCACATTTATACCCAAAAAGAGTTCTCTATGATATTTACCTAATTCAAGGTGCATTTCGAATTTTATATTCGAGTCATATATTTAGTTTTAAACAATACTTTTATTTGTATGCTTTGAACTAAATCTAATAGGCTAAAAGAGGTTTATAAAAAGCGAAATGCACCTAGTTTTTTGTTTTACACTCTGTCATAAATATTCTAATGATGAAAACTATCAAAGCATTAATTATTCTTTTTCAACTTGGAGGAATTGACCAAAGAGTTATTATTACTCCAGAATATAATTTTTGGGAAGAACTTTCTCCTGTACAAGAGTCTTTTTACAGGTACATTATTGTAGATAAGGTTAATAAGGAATTCACTTACGCCAAGTCTGGATTTGATTATAGTACTAAATCTAAAATTGATATTTCTGATACCAATTACTGTAAAAAATGGAGCGCAAATTTACAATCTGAGATATTGTATTATAAGTTTAGATCTAATATTGAACATAATAATTGGAAGGGAGAAATTCTTAAAAAGGAGTCCAAGGGAATTTGGGAGACAGAAAATTCAAATAATTCCATATTGCAAGGAGAATTTAGTCATGACGAATATTTAACCTTCTGTAATATTCCTCTATTAGATAAGTATTTATCGGATGATTTTGAAAAGAAAAACTCATTCTTAAATTTTGATTGTGATGCTTTAACTCAGTTTAGATGGCTAGTGAAAGAAGAGATTAATTATACTCCAGATTCATTAATTATTAATTATGAAGTAAAAGAAATTTTTGAGTCAGAAATTCCAGTTGAGGTACTGCAAAAAATTGAGAAAGTTAAATTGGCAAAAGTTATTGATAGCAACCTGTTTTTTGAAAATTAGATTATTATGGCTAAAATGTAAAAAGCGCAAGTCACAAAAAACGTATGCCGACACTAAAACTTCTGGCGAATACAAGTGTCTACATCCCATTGTTAAATTTTAACCAACGAATCATGAAAAAGACCCATCTTTTTCAGGCAATACTCCTATTATGCCTGATCGTACCTATTTTGCAAAGCTGTCAAAAAGAGCAATTGCATTTATCGAATCCATCCATAAATGAACTTTTCCTTCAAAAGCAATCTACTGAGCCTATTTTTTTAGAAATCCCAACTAGATTATCCAATACTAACTTTTGCCCTTTTGAGCAATGGCAATTAGAAAAAGTGATCATTCCAGACGAAATAGTTACAGATTATGCCAATCACATAAAGGAACAGACTGCAACAACGATTATCAACTTCCCTTCTTCACCAATTGGACAACCTAATTGGGCGCAATCTTTCAAAGTTATAGAGCAAATAGATACACCTATATATATAACTGCATTGGTCACACCCAAAATTACTTTTCCCATAGGCTTTGTCATTATTTTTAAAAAAGAACAGCAGTATCAATTTTTTAAGATAGGCAACCCTAGTTATTTCTTTTATTGTATCAATGGTCTAATACCTTGAAAACGATCGAGTTCAAATAAAGAAAACAGACATTTTATTGGTATTGCCGAACTTTCTCCAGGTAGAAAGGCTCGGCAATTTTTTTAGGCAAATAACTGTTCGGTTCGTTGTTCGATTTCAGTATTATATTTTGTGTAATTTGTTACTCTAAGTATTTTCAAAATTATTACCTTTTTTTTGAAAAAAAATCGACAAATATTCGGTTTTGTCCTTGTGAGAACTTGATATATGACGTACCTTTGCCGTCGCTTTTAAAGTTAAGCGTTTTTGATAATGAAAAGTCAAAAATTAAGTTTGAAAATATTTTAAATTATTTTTCAAAAATACTTGTTTAAAAGAATCAAAGATTATACTTTTGCACCCGCTTAGAAAGTGAGCGTTTTAAAGTTGAAAATTGAGTTTAAATAAGTTGAAAAAATAAAAAATATTTTTTACTTAAATTCTTGGTTAATCAGATAAAGCGTTGTACTTTTGCGGTCCGTTAAAAAGTAACGGAAAAAAATAAGACATATAGATGCTGGCTGAAAAGTTGGTTAAATATATAAAAAGTTCCTTGACAATATGGGAAGAAGACAA
>CALDTJ010000054.1 GCA_937924145.1 uncultured Saprospiraceae bacterium | reverse complement strand
AAAAGCTCGACGTTACTACAATGGTACGGTTCGAGAAAACAACGTAATGGTAGAATCTTTTCCAAGTAATTTGATTGCAAATATGTTTAATTTCTATTTAGCGGACTTCTTTGAGTTAGACAACGCGACTGAAAGAGCAGTTCCTAAAGTGAAGTTTTAAGATAACTATTCACCACAATTTTGAGGAGACATCTCTTTTGTGAAATAGGATATGTGTTTAGCTAATAAAAGAGGTGTTTTCTCAAAAATTAGTGACCAACTATTCAGAAAACACTTATTTTTTGGCTAATCGCTTTTCCTAACCCTCAAAATAAATGTCTCCTGAACAGTCACACAAAGCATAAGTAAAAAGCAATCAATGAAAAGATTCAGCTATAAACTATTGACGTTGATAGTGCCTTTATTGCTATTGACTCTCCCTTCTTTTGCGCAAGAAGAACGCATCCTCAGTTATGATGTGGTGCTAGAGGTCATGAAAGATCGGTCCATAAAAATAAAGGAAGATATTGTGGTCAATGCCACTGGTCGAGTGATTAAGAGAGGAATTACTCGAAGTTTACCCAACTATCGACAGTTTAAAGGAAAGAAAACACCCATCCGATATAATATTACGAAAGTACTTCGAGATGGTCAACCAGAAGGTTACCAAACTGGCTCTCAGTATGGTAATGAAATCATGTATATCGGTAGGAGAGAGGTGTTGCTAAAACCTGGTCAATATCATTATACGATTGAGTACAATGTACCAAGTCAAGTAGAAATGCTAGAGGAGATTGATGAAATTTATTGGAATGCCATCGGGCAAGATGTTAAATTTCCAATAGATAAAGCATCTTGTTTGGTTCGATTGCCTGTTGGTGCAGATCATTTGCAAAAGGCTTGCTACACAGGCGCCTATGGTTCTACGGAGACGAAGTGTACGATCAAAGAATTTAATAAAGGAAATGAGTTATATTTTGAAACTACTCAAGCGTTGGCGCCTAAAGAAGGGATGACAATTGGAGTCGGTTTTGAAAAGGGCATTGTCGTTGGACCCTCCTTTTTAGAGCAATATGGTTCAGCTTTATTATTGTGTCTTTCTGCGCTTGGTTTATTAGGTTATTTTGTGACTACTTGGAACAAATATGGAGTAGATCCACCGAAGCCTACACCTTATCCTCAATTTGCTTCCCCTCAGGGATATTCTCCTTCTTCATTGAGTTATATTGCCAAAGAATCTTATCAATCGAATAAGGTAACGGCATCCATCATTAATTTAGCAGTCAATGGTTACTTAAGGATTGACGAACAGGAAAGTAGTGGGATTTTTGGTGGTGGAAAGTCTTATACATTGACCCAATTGAAGGATAACCTAACGGAACTTTACCCAGAAGATAGTGCATTAATGGATCGCTTATTTGCAAGTGGTCGCGTTGTGAGTATTGATGGAAAATATGAAAGTACGGTCAAAAGAGCATACGAATCACACCAAAATAATATTTTAGCACAGCATGAGGCTTTTGTGAGTGAAGGCAATAATCGACAGTTTTTAGCACTTCCAATTGTTGTTAGTTTATTGACGGTAATCGCAGCAGTTTATATGATGAATCGAGACGGTGCAGAATTGGACCCTGTTGGACTTATTCTATTGTCAGCGGTCTTTATCGGATTACCTGTATTTGTTTTGTTTGCCATTTTTTCTGGTAAAGGAAAACTACCTAGCGGGCTACTGCGAATGGCTGTTCCACTTCTATTTTTCTTTATTGCCTCAGGGAGTATTCCTATTTTTACAGGTTTATCAGAGTTAAAAGGATTGGTTCATTCCTTGTTCAATGGAGCGAGTCTCAATATGGTAGCTTTGGTATTGTTTATACCTTTAGCTATCATTTCTATTGTGGTCTATGCCTATTTAATTAAGCGGCCTACAGAGGAAAAATTACAGTTGCAATCAGATATAGAAGGATTTAAAATGTACTTAGAAATGGCAGAAAAGGATCGCATGAATTTGCTAAATCCACCTGATAGAACGCCTGAGCATTTTGAAGCGATGCTACCTTTTGCCTTTGCCTTAGGAGTAGAACACAAATGGTCTGCTATCTTTAAAAATATCCTAGAAGCAGCTGCTTATCAGCCGAATTGGTCGAATAATCGCCATATTTATGTTTCTAATCATTTCTCTTCAGATTTCAATCGTTCGATGGTTGGATCTGCAACGCCTCCTCCTCCGAGTGGTGGTGGCGGTGGATTTGGTGGTGGTAGTGGCGGTGGTGGCTTCTCTGGCGGCGGTGGCGGCGGTGGTGGAGTAGGCGGATGGTAAGCCTTAATGAACGATATTCTAACTTTCTTTGAAAAATAGGTTGTACGGATTAAGCGGATAGGGCGGATTCATTTGGATTTCTAATACGATTTAAATAATGGACTCTATTCTGAAATGATATACCTGCCAGCCTTCCGAGGGCTGGCAGGTATTTTTTGTACGAAAAATTTTAGAATAAACACTAATAAATCCGTATTAATCCTTCAAATCCGCCTAATCCGTACAACCTATTTCTTGTATATTTAAAATAATCATACTTTAGCGGGAAGAATAATTTAACCAAAACAAAAAGTGATGAGAATCCTCATTGTCCTAACTCTATCCTTTTTTTCTAATTTCATTTTATTTTCACAAATAGACCATTGGGAGACAGTCGTTTACAATTCAGATAGCTGGCAATATTTTATAGGTGATCGAGAACCTCCTACCAATTGGATGCAACCCAATTTTAATGACAATAATTGGAAAACAGGTAGGGGAGGATTCGGTTATGGTGATGGCGACGATGTAACTATAATACAACCAACCTATTCTCTTTATCTCAGACACAATTTTTTGATTACAGATTTAGCAGCAATCGAAGCCGTTATCCTGCAAGCCGATTACGATGATGCCTTTGTGGCATATCTGAATGGTGTGGAGATCGCAAGAGCTAATATTGATGTCGCTGTACCTAAATTTGATAGTGAAACCATTACTGACCATGAAGCTACCCTATACGTCGATAATACGCTAGAATCAACTTCTTTATCGAAGCCCACAATAGAGGATTTGCTTAGATCAGGAGAGAATGTATTGGCGATTTCTATTCATAATAGATTTGGTCCAGCCTCCTCTGATATGACGGCTAATTTTTTCCTATCGGTTGGAGTAAATAATGATAGCCAAGATTATAGACCTACACTTGATTGGTTTATCGAGCCTGTTTTTGATTCAGAACTTCCAATAGTCAGAATAACGACTAGTCAGTCAGTGAATAGAGATATTGCCGTTCAAGGAGAGTTGGGAGTCATTAATAATCCGATAAAAGAGAATGCTTTATTTGATTTTCCTAATGAATATCAAGGAGATATTAGTATCAAATTTCGTGGTCAATCTTCCTTATCTTTTCCTAAGAAAAATTACAGTATTGAGTTGAAAGATATAGATGGAAATGATCTAGATTCTGCTTTTCTAGGATTTCCAAATGAAGAGGATTTTATTTTGCATGGGCCTTATTCGGACAAGTCTTTGATGCGGAATGTATTAGTGATGGATTTGGCTAGAAAAATGGGACAATACGCTAGTCGAACCCAGTACGTTGATCTATTTCTCAATGGTGCTTATCAAGGGATTTATGTTTTAATGGAAAAGATTAAAAGAGATAAAGATCGGGTAGATGTTGCCAAATTAAGGGAAATAGATATTGCTGGTGATGAACTGACAGGAGGCTATATTTTTAAGATTGATAAAGGCGATCCTGATTGGTTTTCGAGGTATAATTTCTTGCAAGAAAACGCTAGGTTAAAATATCAGTTGGTCTATCCAGATATTGATAAAGTACAGCCAGAACAATTCAATTATATCCAATCCTACGTCGATAGTTTTGAACGAGCTATGGTTAACCCTAATTTGATGTTTGGTGGGAAATCCTTTGATGAATATATTGATTTGACTTCTTTTGCAGAAGCTCACCTTCTCAATGAATTAGGTAGAAACGTAGATGGTTATCGTCTGAGTAGTTATTTTCATAAGAAAAAGGATACCAATGGAGGGAAAATCCATGCAGGGCCAGTATGGGATTTTAACCTAGCTTTTCGCAATGCAGACTATTGCGACGGAGCGAATACCGAAGGGTTTATTTTTTATAGATTGTGTGATGGTGGTTACCCCTTTTGGTGGGATGTTTTACTGAGGAATGACCAATTTCAATCTATCGTTAAATGTCGTTGGGATGAGTTGAGAGCGACTGCCTTCCATACGGATTCTATCTTTGCTTTTATTGATGCTCAAGCAGCTATTCTTTCCCCTTCGATTGAACAAAATTTTAACCAGTGGAATACTTTAGGTCGTTATGTTTGGCCCAATCCTAATCCTTTAGCTAATCGGTACGAGGAAGAATTATCACTGTTAAAAAATTGGTTAAACCAAAGACTAAAATGGTTAGATGAAAATATTGTAGGAGCATGTGAAATGACAACAAGTACGCTGAATATCGTCGAAGAAAACCCATTTCAAGTATCTCCCAATCCTGCTCATGATTACGTGAAAATAACCTTTGAAGAAAACTACTCTGAGGAAATACTAGCGATTCATGCGATCAATGCACTAGGTCAAAGAGTACCCTTGAGTATTGGTACTTCCATATTTAATGCTTCAAATTACGATGTTAGCTTTTTAAATCGAGGAGTTTATTTTTTAGAAATTCAAACAGAGCGGAAAGCTTATTTAGAGAAAATAGTGCTGTATTAAGTTTTATTAGTAAGGCGGCTAAGATCTAGTTTACGGAGTCACTTCTAGTGCTTTGTAAACTAAATTTGAGCTAATAATTGAACTTAACTCACTCATATTCAACCACTTCGTGGTTGTGAGGTAGAAGGGGAGATTTCTATCCCCGAATTTCATTCGGGGCTATTCGGGTTAAACCACTTCGTGGTTTTCGTGGTGGGGTTGTGTAGAAAGTCAAAATATGTAAAGTATTAGAATATTTTATATGTTTAAAACCAAAATAATCAACGATAAACATTTTATTAAAAATAATAATTTATTGATAAAATCGACTTTTTACACAACCCCTTGCATATTGTTTATGCGGCTCACCCCGAATTTCATTCGAATTGGCGTCAAGCTAATTTTTAATAATATGTATTTAATTGATATTCAAATAGTTGACAGTAATTTCATGCGGATAAACTGGTAGCACAGGCTTTAGCCTGTCCCGTTTCAAGGTCTTTAGGCCTTGACATTTAGC
>CALDTJ010000053.1 GCA_937924145.1 uncultured Saprospiraceae bacterium | reverse complement strand
CGATGTCATAACTTGAAAAATATTTATAAGTAAAATATTAAATAATTTTATTTTTTCTATAATAAAAATACTGATATTTAATCTTTTGGCACAGGCTTTGCAATTATATAAGCAAATACTTATTACCCCCCGAATAGTTGTCTCAATTACTCGAAAGTATTTGTACGGGGTGCATGCTTGCTTGCTAAGTGTGTACCTTTTTTTTATGCCTATATCCTAACAAAATTTAGACGTAAAGCTTTTGATACTTTGGGAAAAAGTAAGTTGTTCGTCCGCCTATTTTATCTGTTTCAATTTTACTCTTTCCATCAGGTGCTATTGCTCCTTCCTTTCGCCATTGCCAAAACCAATCATCTGGATAATCTTTATAATAAGCGGTTCGATCAATTGCCTTCTGTAGAATTTCTTGTGTTCTGGTAATAATATTGGTGAGGTGCTTTTTGGAAAGTTTATTAACTTTAGAGGCGGGATGAATTCGGAGTTGATAAAGGACTTCGTCAGCGTATAAATTGCCAACACCTGCTAATATTTTTTGATTGAGTAAAAAGCCTTTGATTGATGCTTTTTTTCCTTTTGCTTTTTCTAAAAATTCTTTGGTTGAAATGCGGAGTGCATCCGTGCCCAATTTTATTCTTTCCAAGTAGGCATTTCTATCTTCTAAATACCGAATCTTGGCAAACTTACGAGGACAATCAAAACCTAATCGACTTCCATTTTCAAATATAAATGCAAAACGTTCGTGTTTGGGTTTATCCAATTCATCTTCGTAATATTTGATGTCCCCCGTCATTCCAAAATGTAGCAATACATTATGTGTATTATCTAATTCTCCAAAAAGGTATTTTCCCTGTCGATAAGAACTTAAAAAGGTCGCTCCCTGTAATTTTTCAGCGAACTCCATTCCACTAATATCTTGGATAATTTTATCGTCATGCACGACGACTTCTTGAATTTTCTGTTTGAGAGAAGTGCCATCGAAATAGCGTTGGAAGGTATTGACTTCAGGTAGTTCTGGCATAATTAAGTTTACGAATTAAGTATTTGGACAGCATTAGGAATAATATCGAATAGTAAACTTGAAACTAAAGAAAGTGTTCAGAATAAATATTTTCGAATAACAACAAGTCTAATAAGTGGTAATTTTCCAACCCGCAACTCGCAACCCGCTTTACCCAAAATGCCGCCAAGCCAAAGCCGCTGCACCCAAAACGCCGTCATATTTCTGCCCCATATCTGAAATCATCAACTTAATCTTTCCACGGTAGGCTTGGAAAATTCGCTTTTCCATACTGTTTCTAGTCGGAATTAAAAGTAAGTCGCCAGCTTTGGTCAAACCACCTGCTAAGATAATTGCCTCTGGACTAAAATAAGCGCCAGCGTCAGCTAACTTTGTACCTAAAATCTCACCTGTATATTCGAATGCTCGCATAGCGATTGGATCACCTTCTAAAGCTGCCTCGGCAATCATTTTTCCTGTCAATTCATTGTAACTATAATCTCGTAAAACACTAGGTCTTCTCATATCAGCCATCAACTTAAAAACGGTTCTTTTGATCCCAGTTACAGAGGCGTAGGTTTCTAAACAACCTTTTGATCCACAGTTACATAATCGACCGTTAGGATTTACATTCACATGCCCCATTTCTCCTGCCATTCCATCGTGCCCTAAAAGTAATTCACCATTGACAATAAAACCACTACCGACACCTGTCCCTAAAGTTAAAACGATGAAATTTTTCATGCCTTTGCCTGTCCCATATTCTTGCTCACCAATGGCAACTAAATTGGCATCATTGGTAATGACCACTTTTGTGTCCAATGCCTTTTCTATAGATGCAACTAAAGGAACAGTTTCCCCCCACTGGAAATTATGGGCTTTTTCCATATTGCCTGTATAGAAATTGGCATTAGGTGCCCCTAAACCGATTCCCTTGATGGTCATGTCTTCTTTTATACTATCCTTTAAACCTTCGAATCGTTTTTTTAATTGTTTGACGAAATGCACAAAGTCTCTATCAGCTAGAGAGGGAAAAACTTCCCATCCTAGTACTGTTCCATCTTTTTTGACGAATCCAATTTTGGTTTGTGTTCCGCCTAAATCAATACCTAATACAACGTTATTATTTGCAGCCATTACTTCTTGAGATGCGAGAGTAGAGAATAGAGATCAGAGATGCATCATCTCTAATCTCTATTCTTGGTTCTCTATTCTAAAATTAGATTGCGAAAATACAAAAAAATATAATTATTGTACTTTTTACACTAAGTAGATTTATATTTATTTTGTTAAATTTAGGTGTTCGATGAATTATACCAACGAAAAACACAAAAATTGTTTCACACAACGCCACTACGACACAACGTTCTAATTAATTCATTTCAAAATCGTAGTGGCGTTGTGTGAAATATTAATTCAATTTTATCTAAACACTTATATTCTTCCAACAGATAGAGGAGGGCCATAAATCAGTCGCATTGGATATTACCAAAGAGCGATTAGACCTAATGCGTAGTGGAAAAGTGGCAAAGAATAGCTTAAAAATTATTGATTTGAAAGATGTCGCAGGGAATGGTATTGGTACTAGGGTAGAGTTGATTATTCCAGTAGAAGAGGATTAATCGTAGCTTAGGCTTTCAGTCTGAGCATACATAATTTGCAAAAG
>CALDTJ010000052.1 GCA_937924145.1 uncultured Saprospiraceae bacterium | reverse complement strand
AGAAGTGAGAAGTGAGAAGTGAGAAGTGAGAAGATGAGTGCCTAGGTTGACATTCATCTTCTCATTTTATCTCAATTATGAATAAAGTTTAGATTTAATTTTTGCACTTATTTTAAGTATTTCTACAGATTCTTGCAAAAGATATTTTCTTTCTGAAACTTCACCCAATTGCAGATCATCAAGGATTAAGAGCCAATATTCGCTTTCATCAGCTTCTTCTACTACAATACAAATTTTAGAATACCTTTCCTTTTGAGAACGTCCTCGACAAAAAGCTCTAAAATTGGCACCTACAGAAGTAGCTGATTTACCAAGTTGATAACTGACAATTCTGGTTTTATTAGAGTTTGGCAAACTGTCTAAAAATAAAAGTACCCTAACCGCAAATTTTCGAGTTCTATTTCTAAATAGCTCGTTAAATTCAGCATTTGTCATGATAATAGATTATTAAGAGTAAGGTTCCCAAAATTTAGTTTTTCTCACCTCTCACCTTCTCACCTCTCACTTTCTAACCCTCCACCAATTCTCGTCCAGCCATCGTAAACGCCTCTAAATCACCTAATAATTCTTTCGCTTGTGCTGCGATTAGATTTAATTCACCAACATTTTGCTCTAATTTTTGACGAATAGAACTTGCTACTAAGACCATGTGAAAATCGTTGCCAGCCTCTAATACCTGTGTTACTTTCTCGATACTTACTTTTGCTTCTTGGTAAGACTTATCCCACTTTTGACGTAGTACATCATTTTTAGCTAATTCTTGATTTCTCAAAGACTCTTTATTGATGTTATTAACCAATTCATCCAATTTGGCGAAATAGTCTGTCGAAGTAGTTCCAACTCTATCAAAGTCCTTTTTAAAACCTTTGTAACGCTTTTGGATACTGGTCCACTCTTTTTCAAAGTCTTTGGATACTTTTGGTAAATCAGGATCTTCTTCCGTCAGTTTCGTCTCCGCAGTTTCCAAACTAGAAACTAATTTAGAAGACAACTTTTGGCGATTTTCTTCGAAATCATTGATCGCTACTTTTAGCCGCTCGCCATGTTTCATAGCGTTTTTAGTCGTCTTGTTTTTACACGACGGGAAAATCAATACTGCAGTAAGCAGCAAGAATAATATATTTTTCATGAAAATTTAATTGATTAAAATATTGAATTAAGTTTTTCTTCTTGGAAATAAATACTTTAGGTAGTTAATACTGAACCAGTGGTTGGTTTTAAGACGCTTTTCTTTTTTCTATAATTTCAGGGTTATTATTTTTCCAGTCTTCCAATGTTTGAATCATTGTATCTAATTCATCTAAAAGGAGATCTTTATTTTCTTTAGAAATACCTTTTTTAGCAACTTTATAAATTTCCTCTAGATTGCTTTTTACTGGTGACTTTTTATTATTCCCCTTCATTTTTTAATTTTTTAATTTGATTGCGATAATAAATAAGTTCGTCTAAAGCCTCGTTAATCGCTTGTCTTCGCGTTTGATTTTTGGGGTAACCCTAAATCATGTTCGGGATAATTCATTAACAGAAACATCCATTGCTTAATGGCCCTAATTTTAGATTCATAAAATTCTAGGTCGTTCATTTTGTTAGCTATCGTTTGTTTTAACTTTTTGGCTTTTGTTGAATTATATATATAAAGATACGAAAAAAATAAAAAAAGCGAAAGGATATACATCCCTTCGCCTCATAACCACGTGTAAGGTCCGCGCCAACAAAAGCCATAAATGACCCTCCTCATGTCAACACTTTCCAAGTTCTATTTTTAGTTTCCAATTGTTTTATGATGAATTACTATTATAATCAAATAATTATAAATAATAATATAATTGCAATAAATATTTCAAAATAATTAGAAACGTTATTTCTCTTTAGAAATAGCAAAATAAAATGCACAACTTTTTCAAGCTGTACATTTTATTTTATCACCTTACCTAGAAGGATAGTTGGTTTATTCCAATTAGTAATTGATGCCTAAAGCCTTCAATGTTTCGATATTCAAGTTACCAATTGGTAAGCTGTTATCTGTTTGGAATTGCTTTAAAGCTGTTTGAGTTTGTAAACCCATTACACCATCAATTGGTCCAACTGTATAGCCTTTTGCCTTTAATGCACGCTGTACATTAGTAACAGTTGAGTTAGAAGTTTTAGATGCACAAAGAATTTCTGTCCATACAGAGTATCCTCCTTTGCTTACTAATCTTCTTTCGCTAACTGTCTTGTACTTCGCTGGAATTACCGTCTCCGTTGCAGCTGCTGGGCTTACTAAAGACTTAACACTAACGTTCTTGTAAACAGGATCAACAGGAACTTCTACAACTCTTGATGGCTCGCTGATTACTCGCTTTGTTACGTTTTGGTACTTCGCAGGAATTACATCTTCTGTACTCGTTGCTGGCTGATCCAAAACTTGGTACTTCTCAGTTCTGTACTTTGCTGGTACTTCTTCGTAACAAGCAATGTAACAGTCTTCTGGATTGTCAGAAAAACAGTTTGGATCTTTCTTCTTCTTAACCCACTGTCCTCTAGCCTCAGAAACTAATACACTTCGAGTTTCAGTTCTGTATTTTGCTGGTACAGTTCTTACTTTTCTTGATTCTGGCTGAATCATCACTCGCTCAGTAACAGTAGAATACTTAGCTGGAATTACTTTGTAATCAGTTCTTCCTTCTTTTACTAATACTCTTTCTGTTCTTGTTTCATAAACTGCTGCTACTTTCTTTAAAACAGTAGACGCTTCCTTTACTAATACTTGCTGGCTTACAGTTTCGTAAACATCGGCTGCTTTACATTTTGCATAACACTTACCAAATTCATCAGTTGGTGGTAAATCAGCGAAAGGAATGTCTTGTTCTTGTGCAGTTAAATTAGCGGTGAAAAATAGAGCCATTGCAAAAGCTCCAAGTTTAACTAAAAATTTCATAGTTTAGTTGATTTGTGAAATTGTTAAAGAAAAATTAAATATTGGGTCCTTATGAAGACTCATTTACTTTTACTAAGTCACATTTATTGTGATTTTTATATTGTATTATTGATTTTTAACCTAAATGGGGTAGTCTAAACAGATGTTTATGCTATCTATGACGCTGCCTAATTGAACATAGTCCGTTCAAATACTATTTAATATCAATCGTTTACTTGTGCTTTGGGATACTTAGAGCTGAGAGGATTTAACAAAATGATTATCCTTATTTAGTATTCGTTTTTAATAGTAGGTAGTACAGATTATCCTTAGTGCAGTGTAAAAGTAATGAGTTTACTGGTTTATTTCCAAATAAAACCCTTATTAATTGGAGCTTCTAAAAAGATATTTTTTATTTCTATTTGAATAAAAAATATAACGAAAATATCTTGCTATTTTCATTTAACAACATAATTAGGTATTTAATATACAAGGCATTTTGTATCTAATTCAAAATGCCTTGTATATTAAATGCTTATAAAATGTGATTTTTTTTAATGGAAACAAAAAGTAAATCGGTGGGTTTTACTTTGATGGAATATTAGTATTAATTGCTTAAAACTGCGTTCATTTTTTATAAAATGAAATGTTAAAGATATCAACTACTTTTTGTCACTTTTAGTGTGGGATTCCTAATGATTTTAAGGTCTCCATATTCAAATTACCGATTGGTAATCCATTATCAATTTGAAATTGTCTCAAAGATGTCTGTGTTCGAGTGCCTAATTTGCCGTCAACCGTTCCTACGCTATAACCTTCTGCTCTTAAAGCCCTTTGTAATTTTCGAATAGTAGAAGCCGAAGTTTTATTAGCACAAAGAATTTCAGTCCAAACGGTATAGTCTCCTTTTTTTGACAATCGCTTTTCTGTTACTTCTTTATACACTGCGGGGACTGCTATTTCTTCTATTTTCTCAGGAGTTACAACCACTCTTTCTTCTACGGTATTGTAAGTTGGCTCGTAAGGTATTTCAATGATCTTTTCTGGCGTATCTACTACTTGCCTTGTAATCGTTTTGTATTTCGCAGGAATAATTTTTTCTACTGTTTCTTCCTTTGAAACCATTACATCATAAGTTTCTGTTTTGTAGACCGCTGGAATTTTTTCATAACAAGCAATCAAACAATCTTCTGGATTATCAGAAAAGCAATTTGGGTCTTTTTTCTTTTTCACCCATTCTCCTGTTTCTTCTTTGACCAAGATTTTTCGAGTACGTGTTTCATATTTGGCAGGAATGATATTGACAATTTTTTGCTCAGGTTCAATGATTTCCTTGTCGGTTACTGTTTTATAAGTAGCCGGAATAGTTTTATAGTTGATCCCTCCGTCGGCTATCATTACTTTTTTTTCTACTGTTTCATAGGTAGCAGGGATTGCTTTTCTTTTGGTATAGGCAGCCTCTACTAATACTTTACGTGTAAAAGTTTCGAAAACATCAGGTGCTTTACATTTTGCATAGCATTTGCCATATTCGGCGTTTGGTGGTAAGTCATTGTACCTAGTGTCTTCGGCTATTTGACCTATAGCTATAGTAGTAAATAGACCTAAGAATAGCAATAAAGCAAAGGTAGATTTCATAGTTTAAGTTTTTTGATTAATTCGCTAATAGTCTGAGGGTAGTTTATTCGGTAAACACTGAATCGTTTAGACACAAAGATAAGAAATGTCTTAATAGGAAGGCAAGAAAAATAGGGAGATTGACGAATTGCGACGGTTCTTTGGACGGTTTTGCTATTTTTTATAACAACATTTTAGAAAAAGTTACTTTCAAGTATTTTGCCAGAAAGTGATTTCTTTTGAGAATGAATACGATATTAAAGGAGAGGAAGAAGCTGTTTACCCCTAATTATATACGGCAATTTTATTCAAAACGACCATTTCTCCCCGTCACAAACTCATTTGAAATAATAAAAACCTACTTCACTCCATCCTTTTCCCACTTCACTCCATCTGAGTGGATTCTATCCTCAAATGCTCCTTATATTTGTATCATCAAAATGATTGTAAAGATTGCATGAGCTGATCAACTCGGTCTGGCAAAGAAACTTAAAATCCTCTATGAGGAGAAAATTCAAAACTAAAAAAGTTTAGACTTGAATTTCCAAAACCCTTGATTTTAAGTATTCAAAAAAAAGAGATTGTTTCTTTGTCAGACCGCTGTTTTAAAATGTCTAATTTTTTTAGTCCTTTTATCAAAAAAGATCGCACGAATTTTGATATTTGACATCGCTGGAAAACTACACACACACACACATAGTACACAAGGATTGAAGTAATTATGAGATGAAGGCTCGATTAGCAATCCGAATACTAAAAAAATTGAAAGCTTAAGGACATTTTAAAGAATATTTTAATCTGTTATTAAGTTTAGCTCGTATATCCAATAATTGTAGGTATAAAACTTTACCGCAATTATTTTTTATTATAATCCACTTACATTTAAATTTTAAAACACCGATGAACAGTATCACTTATCAAACACAATTATCCTCAGTAGGCGAAAACTTAAACCAAGTTCTTAGAAGAGAAGGAAAAATTAACTCAACAGAAAAGAACTTGAACGCTAAGATTAGAAGAACGTATCCAAAAGAAGGCTAATCCAAACCTTCAAAAAGAAATTAAACCATTACGAGTCCCTATTTGAAAGCTAGTGAGCAATTTAGTATCGAACATAGATAATTCACTTTATCTCCTGTCGGTACTAAATTTCCACCAGTGGTCTATAGGCCCATCTCAAAAAAGAATCAACCAAAACTCAACACGAACCTATATGGAGATAGCACGACTATTTCCTTAGGTTTTGTTGTAAAAGAAAAATCTTTATTAAACCAAGAAAATGGTTGAAGTGGTATCTTTTATACAGATCGCCATTTCAATTCCTGGGCAAAAGTAGTCTTTATTGCATCGCAGTCAACTACCAACGGGGTACGTCCCCGTTGGAGTTTTTTTATTTTAGGAACGACGAACGTAAATTCGGCGTTTTTTTTATTGACGCTTATTAAGATGTAATAATCAGACTAAAGAATCTATATACTTTTTTATATCAACTGCTTAACGTAGAAGTTTTAATATTCCTAAAACAAGTATTCTAGTTTTCCATGTTATAGCAGCCTTGATCTTCAAAAGGCAGAAAGCCGCAAGTCATCCCCCCGACTTGTGGCTTTTCTTGTTTAGGGGCACAACTGATTGATTAATAGTGTTTTATCACAGATGAAAAAATACTATACTCAAAGTTATTACAACTCTACGTATATTGGATATAAGTTGGTCAAGAGCTTTTGATAAACAACAGCGAAGTCAATTTTTCCTAGTTTATTTTTTTGCAAAAAAATAGCCCATTGTTTTACTCTCTTTTTGTTACTATAAAATTCTTTTTGAAAGACAGGATGCTCTATAGTTACTTTAGTTTTTCTTCTTTTGAAAGTATTCCTAATTGCCTCTTCTAGTGTTACTTTATTGCACCTTTCTACCAGTAAATATATATCATAAAAATCCTTTAGTCGAGAATTGAATTCTCCTAAGTCGATCATTGCACTGAATTTCTCTGAAATAAGCGTCTCTATAGAGTAGGCATCCAACATAGGAGCAGGAAGTTCCTTTAAAATAGTTGGGTATTCAATAGTTTGTGGACCAGGAGTAACATGGTCACCTACACCGATATCGATTTGTACTTGTTGAGAAATTTTATCAAGTTTAGCCTCAACCTTAATTCTAGTCCCACTATAGTTTCCTTCTTTTTGAATATCTTCAATCCTGATATTATTAGATTTGAATATTACGCAATCTTCCACCGAAATATCACAAATCTCTTTAAAGATAGATTTTAACTGTTCTCGATCTGTCTTTAGTTGACTAATTAAAAAATCTATGTCTTTTGTATGACGGCTATCATTTCTACTAATAGAATAAGCAAGGGCACCTCCCTTTAGTAAAAAATTCTCTTTATAATCAGAAACAGAAAGCCTGTATAAAAACCTTTCTTGAAAAAATTTTGTCAAGGTGTTTTGATGAATTTTTCCATTTTGTTTTGAATAGTTTTTAAGCTTTGTTTTTATCGATTCAATATTCATAGTAATATCTCTAAGTAGTTATTTAATATTGATTCAATCTTTAGTTCTTTCGAATATTTTTTTAGTTTTATCAAATCCCTTTCGTCATCTTTTAAGTAGTTTTTTATAACTTGATTGACTACTATTACATCTAATTTTTTCCGAAATTTAAGGAAGTCACAAACTGTTTTTTCTTTATCATAAATTTTGAGTGGTAATTCGTTTATAGATTTTTTTATGATACCTAATTCATATTGAGTTGTTCTCCAGTAATATAATGTTATTGGTGGATATTCTGGCAAGGTCGGATAGTAATTGCTTTTTATTGCTAAATGATAACTATTTGGAATATAAGTGGTAAAATTATAAATACTTGCAGCAGATAATAAACAAATAATACCTTTAGGAATAATTTGTTGAACTAGAAAATATTCATCCTCCTCAAATTCATTATGTATATAAGTACCTCTTCGGATTCGCTCAATAACTCCCTGCTTTATAAGCTTTTTAATTAGATACTGATTAAAACCAAATGATTGTAATTTTTGAGATGTTAGAACACCTTGATTTTCTTTAAAAAGTTTTTGAAGTTTCTTTGTTTTTTCGATATTGAAACGTTAGATTTTTCTATTTTTTGGTTTAAAGTTAACAAAATTATTCAATTAACAATAGGCTATTAAATACAAACGCCTATAGTAAATTAAAAAATTGTCTCTTTATTACACATCCACCGTTTTAAATAATACCGCCCAACTTGCTATTTTTCCGTCATATTTATCCACATTCCTTACGGGTTTCTACATTCTAGCCTATCTTTGTGCAAAATTTGAAAATTCATAAGATTTTGATAAAATTTACTTCAAGTTGTTGAACCCTCCAAGGGTTTCAAACCTTTGGAGGGTTATCAATTACTCAATCCTTATAAAATGGAATACGTAGGCGAACATTTATTACCAGGACAAATAGGGCGTTTCGCTTTAGTCCTAGGTTTTGTGACCAGTGTCATAGCGGCAGTAGCGTATTATTTTGCGACGCAACGTAGAGCGGATGAAGAAGAGGCGAGTGGTTGGCGAAAGATGGGGAGAATAGCCTTTGGTATTCATGGAATCAGCTTTTTTGCCGTGATCGGTATTCTGTTTTATATCATGACGCAGCAGTACTACGAATACCAATATGTACAACAGCACGTTTCAGAAGATTTGCCCTTTAAATATATCTTTTCTGCTTTTTGGCAGGCACAAGAGGGAAGTTTCTTATTGTGGATGTTTTGGCATATTGTACTAGGATTTATTCTGATTAAGAAAGCAAAAGAGTGGGAGGCACCCGTTTTAAGTGTATTATCCTTAGTCCAAATGTTCATTGGAACTATGATTTTAGGGGCATATATATACATAGGAGAAACAGAATTAAAGATAGGAAGTAACCCATTGATGTTGTTGCGAGATATGGTGGATGCACCTATTTTTAGTAATTTAGAATATGCGGAGTTATTAGAAGGACAGGGAATGAATCCTTTGTTGCAGAACTACTGGATGACGATTCACCCACCTACTTTATTTTTAGGCTTTGCTTCTACGGTTGTTCCTTTCTGCTATGCGATTGCAGGCTTGTGGACCAATCAGCACAAAAAATGGTTGAAACCTGTGACACCGTGGGCATTATTCTGTGGTTTTATTCTAGGTACAGGAATATTGATGGGAAGTGCGTGGGCTTATGAGGCACTATCTTTTGGCGGTTATTGGGCATGGGACCCTGTGGAAAATATGTCTTTAGTACCTTGGATTGTGCTATTAGCAGGTATTCATACAAATCTGGTGGCACGTAGTACAGGTTATTCTATTAAAAGTACTTACCTATTTTATCTACTATCTTTTCCAATGATCTTATATTCTACGTTCTTAACTAGAAGTGGAATCTTAGGGGATACTTCCGCACACGCTTTTACCGAAATGGGCTTGGAGTGGCAGTTAGTTGCCTTCGTTGGTACCTTTACGGTAATGGGCTTAGCGATGTATTTTGCGAAAGCTAAATCCATTCCTGCACCCGTGAAAGAGGAAAGCAGCACTTCCAAAGAGTTTTGGATTTTTATCGGCGCATTGGTTTTATTATTTTCTGCGGTATTAATCACTTTAGGAACTTCTTTGCCTGTTTATAACAAAATAGCATCGTTTTTTGATCCTGCTCACATGGATATCACCATTACGGATCAAGAGGAACATCACAATAAATACCAAATGTGGATTGCCGTCTTCGTTGGTTTCTTATCTGGGTTGGCTCAATATTTCCGTTTTAGAGAAGTTAATTTTGCTAAAAATGCAGGTAAATTCTGGAAACATCTTGGAATTTCAGCGGCGATTTCTTTAGTGCTAAGTTGGTTGGTGACTTTGTGGATAGAGGTAGTAGCTTGGCAATATTTGTTATTATTATTCAGTGGTATTTTTACCATTGTTGCCAATACAGATTTTCTCATTAGCTATGCTAGAGGAAATGCTAAAGTTTTTGGTGCTGCAATGTCGCATATCGGATTTGGTCTGATGGTCGTAGGAATCATTGCTTCTGGAACAAATAAATTTCATATCTCTAAGAATGAATTTGCTATGCGTGGCTTTTTCCAGGATGAGAAACGGTTGAGTGAAAATATTGTACTATTCAAAAATCAACCAATGTATATGGAAGGGTTTATGGCTGAGTGGAAACGAGATACCGTCATTGGGAATATTCGAGAATACCATATTGACTTCAATCGCATTGATTCAGCAGGAAAAGTATTAGAGACTTTCTCGCTTTCGCCAAATGTTATTTATGACCGACAATTTGCAGTGGCGGCGGTAAATCCATCTACTAAGAGAGCAATTGGAAAAGATATTTTTACTTCCCTTAGTTCCGTTCCACCTGACCATCGAAGTCCAGATGAGGCTCAAGCATTAGAGGATAGTTTAAAGTGGGAAACATATTCTGCTATTTTAGGAGATACTATTTTCGGTACAGACCACTACGCAGTTATTCAAGGGATTAATCGAACAGCAACGCATCCAGAATATCATCCCAAAGAAGGAGATATAGCAGTTGGGATTAAATTAGCCGTACGTCGAAAAGCGGATGTTGATAAACGAGAAATAGTGGATAGTACTTTTTTAGTAGAACCTGTTTTGGTGCTAAGAGGGCAATTACTTTATAATTTTCCCGCGCAAATTAACCGTTTAGATACTAGATTTAAATTACCAGAAGAAATTTTTTCTGTGGTATTTACGCCAGATAGTGATTTGATCTACGAACCTTTTGAAATCAAAGAAGGCGAAACTTTCCGCTACAAAGATTATGTGGTACAATTGGCTGGATTTAACCGAGATCCAAAACACCCTCAATATCAACCACCATCTGATGGTTCAAAAGATATTGCCGTAGGTGCGATTCTCTCTGTTCGAAAAGGCAATAGTTCTCCCAAGGTGATTGAGCCGATGTATTATATCCGTGATAGTCGCCCAATGAACTTAAAAGATCAAATTGGTGATTGGAACTTACACGTAAGATTCACGAGCATTGACCCACAAACAGGGGCTATGTCCTTCGAAGTTTCCCAAGGTGAATTAAAGCAACCCTTAATCCCAATAGAAATAGCAGAAAATGCTTTCCGAACGGACTTTGTTGTACTAGAGGCGATTGTCTTCCCCGGTATTAATTTCTTTTGGGTAGGAACAGTGATGATGATGTTAGGCTTATTAGTTAGTTTTATTAAAAAAAGAATGGGCTAAGAAGGTATCGGGTATCAGGTTTCGGGTGCAAGGTTAGATGTTGACCACACTCATTACCTCTACCTCATTACCTCATTACCTTATCTACTTATAACCTTGAATAAATGACTGTTTCTGCCATAGTCGCCATCTCTAACAATCGAGTCATCGGAAGTGACAATGACATTCCGTGGTACTTACCTGCTGACTTGAAGTATTTCAAAAAAATAACTTTAAATCATCACATTATTATGGGACGAAAGACTTTTCAGTCGATTGGCCGTCCTTTACCTAAGCGTACAAATGTGGTGTTAACTAGAGATATGTTCTTTATAGCGACGAATTGTTTGGTGGCTCATTCCATTGACCATGCCTTAAATTTAGCAGTAGATAATGGAGAAGAAGAGGCATTTATCATCGGTGGCGGTCAGATATACGATTTGGCAATGCCGATGATTGATAGACTATATTTGACGGAAGTTGATATTGATATTTCAGAGGACAAACCCGTGGTGAAATTCCCTGAATTGCCAGCAGGGGAGTGGAAGGAAGTTTCTTCGGAGGCACACGCTCCTGACGAGAAGAATAAATATAATTATACTTTTAAGGTTTTTGAGCGCATTTAAAGTCGGATTTTTTTCTAAAAGACTACGATTTTAAGGCTAGGTTGCACAATGTTAATTGAACACTCGCAAGATAGTTGGTAATTTATACTTGTACTTATTTTTTGTTATATTTGTAAAAGAGAAACTACACTTTCTACATGATTACCCAAAACGCAATTTTTAAATAAGAGCAAAATGGTAGCCGTAGCTATAAAAAGAAAAAAGCCAAAGTTAGAATACGTTGCCTTGAATATGCCCGATGGTACATTTTCGGAAGATGAATTCTTTGAGTTTTGCCAAATTAATGATGGGTTAAAGATAGAAAGACTATCTACTGGCGAAATCGTTATTATGTCATTAACAGGAGGAAACTCAGGAATTCGAAATTCTGAATTGACTACAGAATTTGGAATTTGGAATCGACAAAAAAGAGAAGGGCATGTTTTCGACTCTTCTACTGGATTTAGGCTACCCAATGGAGCCGTTTATTCACCAGATGTAGCATGGATTCCATTAAAAAAATGGGAGAAATTGACTAAACTTCAAAAGGAGAAATTTGTACCACTATGTCCAGATTTCATCTGTGAATTAGCGTCAAGTAAAAGGCAAGTTGAAGATTTAAAAGAGAAAATGGAGGAATTTATGGAAAATGGTTGCAGACTTGGCTGGTTAGTTGACCCTTATAATCAAATCACATACGTATATCTGCCAAATAAAGAGGTGACTGAAGTTCCGTTTAGTAAAAACTTAACAGGAAAAGGAGTTTTAAAAGGTTTAAAAATAAAGATGCATAATCTTTTAGACATGTAATAACATAAAGAGACATTGAAGATTTTCAAAAAATCTCCAATGTCTGAAACTATACTTACTTTTTTACTATCGGCAATCGAATCTGCGATGCATATTCCGAAGAATGATGCACTTTATTATGAGCAATAACACCTTCTGATTCATTATAATTATCACCACCTGTATTCAAGTTTCGAGTAAATCGAGGGAAGTTACTACTAGAAATTTCAATTCTAATACTATGTCCTTTTTTGAAGAAATTACTGGTAGACATTGGCGTCAAGTCTACTTTATAAACTTCTCCTTCTTCCATAAAAACTTCTTTTTCATACCCTTCTCTATACCGAACTCTCTGAATCGTTTCATCTAAATTATAGGCACTACCATCTGGATGAACGTCGATCAATTTGATGGTGAAATCGGTATCTTTTACATCAGAAGACACATACAAAGTCGTTTCAATAAATCCACTAACCTCAACTCCTTCTGTTAAAGGTGGTGTGGAATAAACCAAAATATCATTTCGAGCCTCCATCGGACGTTGGTCAAACGAACCGCCATCAATGGCATTGCCCGTACAACAGACGTTTCCACCATAAGATTTTACAGGATTCATTGGGTCATAAAAGAATCCATCAGGATTATCCGTTGTTGGTGATAAAACACTCAATTGTCCGTCACCATATAAGCTATTGGCATCGCCACCACTGTTTAGGTAGTAAGTAACCATTTCTGTACTGGCAGGTGGCCAAGTATCCGCACTTTGCCATTTATTGCTCCCCATCGTATAGTACTGTACTCTTGGCGTATTGGCTTTAAAATCATTGGAATCACCTTTTAAAGTAAGGTCGAACCATTTATAAATTTGCTCGTCATAATTTAAACGAGCATCACCAACACTTCTTTCTCCGACAATAGTGTTTTCTGTCGCTCTTGTATATCGACAGTGTAAAGTTGGCGCAATCACCAAGTACTGATTATCCGCCTGCTTACTCGTTTTTCTAACATGATTGAATAAAGTCAGATTTGGCGTAGCCGACACATCGTACCAACTGACAAACCAAAAAGCTGGCACATCAATCGGTTGGTCATCATGATAAATACCTCCTTCGAACCATGCAGGATCATTTGGCTTTCGCTTAATCATTTGATCAAAAATCTCCTTCTTCCCATCTATATTTTTAATAAAATCGCTGAATGGCAAATGCGCTAAAGCTTTTTTCATATCTACCTTAGGATTCTCAGGGGCGAGGTCATAAAACCGAGCAATTCTATTTAAATCTTCGGTAGTGGCTCCTGCTGGAATTCTAGGCTTAAATTTGTCGTGTTCGACACCATATAACCATGCGGAAAATAACGTTTGGTGGGCACCTCCTCGATACCAGTTACCTTGTTCATACAAACCTCCAACTCGACCAACACCTGCACCAAACCCCTGTGGTACCATTGCTGCCAAAGCAGGATGATTTTGAGTGGCTGCCTCCATCTGCCATTCTGCGGTAGAAGAACAACCATAAAGTCCGATTTTACCGTTGGACCAAGACTGATTTTGCATCCAAGTAAAGGCATCATAAGCATCTGTCACAGGTGTCCCTAAAATGTCCCATTCTCCTTCCGAAAAATAACGACCTCGTTCATTTTGTATCACATAAGCAAAGCCTCTTTTGACTGCCTCATACGCTCTTTGACGAGCACGTGTTTTTTCTTCTCCGTCTCCCCATGAGTTGAAGTTATAAGGGGTTCTAGAAAAAATGATCGGTACTTTTTTATCTGTTTTGGGTCGATAAATATCCGTGCATAAGCGGATGCCATCGCGCATTGGTACCATTACTCTAGTTTCTTGAATAGAAATTTCTTCGAGCTTTTCGATGATACTATTTTGTGCATTTACTGGAGTGTAAAGTATTGATAAACAAATAACTATAAATGCTAAACTAAATTTAGTTTTAAACATAGCAATTGATTTTGGTTAGGAGAAATTGTTTGTAATAACTACTTATTTTGACAAGGTACAAATTCTTGATTCATTTTTTGTTTTAGTTTTAAAACTATTAACTTGGGGAAGACTTTAAAGGGCGATTTTTTAAAGAATTAGTGAAAATTATTAAGTTTCAAAGTAATATCAACGAGATTTTATTTATAGCAACGATTACTCCGAGTAATCAATATATGTTCAATCAAGACCTTAAAACAGGGTTAAGTGTGATCTGGAATGTTGGGGCAACTGCTATGCTTAAAGTCGATGGTAAAAAACTTCATATTGCTAAAAATAGTGCTATTTTTTTAACGGAATTTCACCATTTAGAAGATCTAAAATTTGAAAGATTAAATATCATCCAATTTAATAAAACTTTTTATTGCGTAGAAAAACATGATAGTGAAGTCGGTTGTCGAGGTATTCTATTTTTTGGAGCATCCGAAGTACCCAAAATTGTCATCAAACAAGAACGATTAAAACAACTTCAATTAATTTGGGAGATTTTTATGATGGAAATGGAAGCAGAAACGGATAATTTAAAGCTGGAAATGCTACAGATTATGCTTAAGCGGTTTTTGATAACCTGTGTCAGAATTTATAAAAAAGATAGTTCGTACCCGCATTGGTCAATCACCATCAGCTTTTAAAAAAGCATTAACTGATGGTGATTGATGCAGTAGCATCGGATTATGATGGCCGATAAGAAATCTTACATTTTGAACAGACTAATCCGTTTCCTTTTTGGTGGAGTTGGATGCCAGTTAAATGTTTATCTGCATAGTCTTGGATCCAGCCTTTTTTGTCACTTACATTATTGGCATCAATGCCTTCGTTTTTCATAGTTTCAAAAAACTGCCCCTCGTATTCTTGCCTTCCCCAACAGTTGGGACAAAAACCTTCTGGTGCTTTTTGATTTGCTTCTTTCTTTGATAGGAAAGAAAGAATTGATTGGATGACGCTCATTTTTATTTTTTTAGTAGTGGAATAATGTAGTAAATTTTCACAGGTGAAATTTACAATTAAGTTAAATCATTTTTGGATATAAAAAGGAATATTTTTATTACATGGATAGGCGTTTGTTAATGTTATTTTTTCTTATTTAGTTGACAATGAGTTTTTTATGTTGAAGTTGTTGCTTTGAAATATATTTATTGTGATAAGTCTCCCTCTTGACATAATCAGGTGAAAAGAATAGAAAAGGAAAAATTTACAAGATGTAAGGAATTATTATCTAACAAACAGGTTGACTTTACTCGTAACTTTGCATCAACAAATTAATAGACTTGCTATCTAAATATAAATTTATATACAAATTAGTTATTTGGATGACAAGTCTAATACTAAAAAAGGAGGAAAAATGATTTACTGGAATGATGTTATCAAATTTGCAAAAGAGGGAAATCCTACTCCTGATCGACGAGTAGAAAAGTTGGATGCCGAGTGGCAAGAGATGCTATCTCCAGAGCAATTTAGAATTGCAAGAAAGAAGGGCACAGAGAGACGATTTACAGGTGAACTATGCAAAGTCTATGAGCCAGGAAAATATGCCTGCATTTGTTGCAATACTCAATTATTTGATTCGTCGGTAAAGTATGATTCTGGAACTGGATGGCCTAGTTTTTCACAACCGATTCAAGAAAATGCCATTAAGTACGAATTAGATGACTCGTTGAGCCGAACTAGGGTGGAAGTAATGTGTAATACTTGTGATGCGCATTTGGGACATGTATTTAAGTATGGACCAAAACCTAGTGGCTTAAGGTATTGTGTGAATTCTGAGTCGATAAAATTTATTAACTAAAAATCTGAATTATGAAAAATCAACAAATTGCGACTTTTGGTGGCGGCTGTTTTTGGTGTGTAGAGGCAGTGATTCAGCGATTAAAAGGAATAGAATCCTTAGTGTCAGGTTATTCGGCTGGAGATACCCTTAATCCTGATTATAGAGCTATATGTACAGGCACGACAGGACATGCAGAAGTGGTGCAAGTGACTTTTGATGTGGATCAAATTAGTTATGAAGCTTTGATTACGATTTTTATGACGAGTCACGACCCAACCACTCTGAATCGACAAGGGGCGGATCGAGGAACACAGTATAGATCCATTATTTTATATCACAACGATGAGCAAAAGGCAATTGCAGAGAAAGTGTTACAGGATTTAAAAGATACTTTTAGCGACCCAATTGTAACCCAATTAGCTGCTTTGGATATATTTTATCCAGCAGAGAAATACCATCAAAATTATTATAATCGAAATGGAACTGCTGGTTATTGCCGAGTAGTGATTGATCCTAAAATTCAAAAGTTGAAGGCTCGATATGCTGATAAATTAAAAGTATAATCTTCGAATATTTTAAATTAGATCTCTGAAATTATTTAAAACCTACAAAAAATTATAAAATGCTAAATATTAAATTATACGGTGCCGATTGGTGCCCAGACTGTTTAAGAGCAAAAGCTTATTTAAAAGAAAATAATATTGATTACGAATTTATAGATGTAGACCTAGACAAAGAAGCGACTACTTTAGTCGAAACCATTAATAAAGGGAAAAGAATTATTCCAACTATCTTTATTGGCGAAAAACCATATACCAATCCTGACAATGGAGTGTTAGCCGATGCATTAGGAATCAACGAGGCAGGACGTGTTATTTTGTATGGCGCAGATTGGTGTCCAGATTGCCGTAGAGCTAAAAGCTACCTACGAGATAACGGGATATTTTTTCAATTTATTGACGTAGATGAACACGAATGGGCAACGGAGGAAGTGACGAAAATTAATAAAGGCAAAAGAATTATTCCAACGATCATTATTGATGGAAAGCCTTATTCCAATCCAGACAATGCAGTCTTGCAGGAAGTCTTAGCCATAGATGTAGAAAAAGAAACAAAAGTCTACGATACCATTATTATTGGTGGTGGTGCAGCTGGATTGACGACGTCTATTTATGCACAACGTGATCGTTTTGATACCTTAATTTTAGAGAAGAAAAATATTGGCGGCAACGCATTTCTGACAGAGAAAATTGAGAATTACCCAGGTTTTTCAACTATTTCAGGCCCTGAATTGATGGCCAAAATGGAAGAGCATGCCAAGATATATGGGGCGACAATTAAGACGGGAGAAGAAGTAATAGACATTAAAAAAGAAGGAGATGTTTTTCATATAAAAACTAAAACGACTACGCATTTAGGGCGAACCGTTGTGTTAGCTACAGGGTCTACTTATCGAACATTAGGTATTCCAAATGAATCGGAATTGATTGGTGCAGGTGTGCATTTTTGTGCGACTTGTGATGGTGCTTTTTACAGAGATAAGGATATTATTGTGGTAGGTGGAGGGAATTCTGCGGTGGAAGAAAGTATATTCTTATCAGGCTTTGTGAAGAGTGTGAAAATCATTACGAATAGTGACCAATTTACTGCGACAGAAACTTACATGGAAAAACTGCCGACCATTGAAAATATCGAAACTTTCACCAATAAAGACTCTCTAGAATTTGTAGCAGATGAAAAGGGTTTATTTGCTGGCTTGAAAGTGAAAGATACAGTTACGGGTGAAGAAGAAACACTGCATGCGGATGGTGCTTTTATCTTTATTGGTTTGCTTCCCAATACCAAAACTTTTAAAGGATTGATAGATTTGAACGATAGAGGATTTATTCAAACCACAGGTATGGGACAGACTTCTGTGGAGGGCATTTTTGCGGCAGGTGATGTTAGAGAAGGAGCTATTGCACAGGTAGCAGCAGCTACCGGAGAGGGGATTTTGTCCGCTTATGGTATACGCGCTTACCTGAAAGGGTAGTTGATAGATGGAGTTTTTTAGACCAAGACTTCCAAGATAGGCTGTTCAGAATAGAAGATAAAGTTCTCCTATTTTATAAATTTCCTGATGACTACAAATTAGGTAGGAATAGCTGACGAACCTGCCCACATGACGCAGTCGGATCCGTCAACCTATTAAGTATAGTTTTGAAAATATTGGAAGTCTAAACTGTTTAGAATAAAGGTCTAATAGCCTTATATTTTTACTTGCGCCTTGCTATATTTTGTGAATATGAAAGAAATACTAACTCAGCTAAAGCAGCATGAGGTTTTTAGTGCTTTAAGCGATGCAGAATTAGCCTCTATAGAACCTATTTTGCACCAAGAATTTTATGAAGAAGGAGCCGTGCTTTTTGATGTAGGTCAGCAGCCTAATTATCTTTTCTTTATTATTAGTGGAAGTTTGCGTCTTCATTTGACGAACAATGAATATAAAACATTGAATAAAGGTCAATTATTTGGTGAAATAGGAGTGATAAATGCGGACTTTCGTTCTGGAACAGTCATGGCGGTAACGCCAACTGAAGTAATTTGTATATGTGGGAATAGACTATTTCAATCAGAATATGTAGCATCTAATATTGCCCTAAAAATTGTTCGGGCTTTGAGCCGACGAATTACGAATTATTTGCGGTCAAAAGAGCAAATTTCTACCAAAGAAATTATTGAGCAAGGAGAGAGTGATTACGTAGAATTTAAATCGACTTTGCGGTGGAATTTACGTAGTGACAAGAAGGATAAAATTATTGAAAATGCATCATTGAAAACGGTTGCAGCTTTCATGAATGCTAACGGTGGTACATTGATCGTCGGGGTAGATGATGAAGGAACTATTTTAGGTTTGGAAACAGATAAATTTGCGAATCATGATAAGTTACTACTGCACTTAACCAAAATTATTCAAGATCGAATAGGTTCTTTGTACATTAAATACCTTCATTTCTCTATAGAAAAAATTGGGGAAAAGCATGTTTTGAGAGTTGATTGTACCCCTTCTTCAATTCCTGCCTATTTGAAGGATGGGAATACAGAATATTTTTATATCCGAACGGGCCCTTCGACTACAAATCTTCGATTGAGTAAAGTCTATGTTTATATAAAAGAACGATTTGATAAAAAGAGTAATTTATGAGTCAACAAGCTTTAACACTTGGTTTAGGAACAGCAGCGATTGGGCGACCTCAGTATATAAATATTCGCCAAAATATTGCTGATGATTTCTCTTTGGTTGCTTTTCGTAAAGCAGGTATTAAAATTTTAGAATTGGCTTATCAAAAAGGTGTTAGATATTTTGATACGGCACCGGGATATGGTTTAGCGGAGCAGTTATTATTAGACTGGGTCAAAGAGAAAAAAGATCCAACTATCGAAGTGGCTACTAAATGGGGATATACTTACGTGGCTAATTTTGACCCAAATGCTACTGCACATGAGGTAAAAGAGCATAGTCTGGAAAAACTGAGTGAGCAATGGGAAAAATCGAAAGAGTTACTGCCTTACTTAACAACCTACCAAATTCATTCTGCTACTTTCGAAACAGGGGTTTTATCCAATCAGAAAGTGTTAACGCGCTTAGCAGAATTAAAGGCAAATCATCATTTGCATATCGGTTTATCAACGACAGGTGCGAATCAATTGGCTGTCATCAAAAAAGCGATGGAAGTCGAAGTAAATGGTATTGCTTTGTTTGATGCTTTTCAGGTGACCTATAATGTATTGGATCAGAGTTTGGCGAAGATTAGTAAAGCATTAAATCGAGAAAATAGGCGGATTATTATAAAAGAGGCATTAGCTAATGGGCGTATTTTCCCAAATGTAAAATACCCAAACTATGTTACATTATATAAAACCTTGAACAACTTAGCAGATAAATATCAAGTGGGAATAGATGCGATTGCTTTGCGTTTTTGTCTGGATAGTATCTCTCCTTATAAGGTGCTAAGTGGAGCATCAAAAGACTTTCATTTTACCCAAAATTTAAAAGTAGAACAGTTTCAATTAACGGAATCAGAATTGGCAAATTTAACTGCTCTTAGCGTAACACCTAATTTCTACTGGCAAGAACGTAAACAGTTAGAATGGAATTAATTAATGGTAAGTACCAAACCAAAATTATCTATACCTAATTTTGGTTTCTTTTTCTCCTTATCTGCGTTAAAAATACTCGTTATAGCAAAGGCTATAACTGAAAGCATCCCACCCCTTCGGGTTCAAAGCTTACGCTTTTCATGCCTTGATAGGAAAAAAAATAATTCCAAAATTCTAGATATACATTATTTCGGTTTGGTACTTAATGTGGTTTTATTTTGTTTGAATAAGATCAAATCGGATTTTACTTATGACTTTAAAACCAATGTTTTTTTGAGTTAAAGAGCCAAACTAATCAGCTTAAAAAATCTCCAAAATGAAATATTCCCTCTATAACTAACATGGATAAAATTTTCTTTTTGATACCCATTCGGATAATGATTTTACTATACTTTAGTCTGGGCTGTAATTAATTTTTTTAATAAAACAATCTGCCCCAAATGATAATAGCTGTGCTCAATCATTCCTGCCATATTTCGAAAGTAATTACCATATTCTACTTTGACAAAACCTTCTTGCAACTGCCCATCCTCCAATTTTTCTAATAAAACAGCAAATCGTTCTGCATCGCTATAAGCTTTTGCCAATAGTTGGTCCCAATCCGCTTTCGATTCAATCGGTGGACGCTCAAAGCTAAATTTATCGCGAATATCTAAAGTGCCACCTTCCAATACTTGTAAGACCCCCGCCACATAATAATTGATGTGAAAAGCAAGATCCGCAATGGTGTTCAAATCAGCAATTTTAATGTTTGCTTGCTCCCAAGTGACCGTATCTAACTCTGCTTTTAAATTGGTGGAGACCCAAGTTCCATTTAGTTGGACTTCTCGGAATTGGCTGGCGATTTGTGAGGCAATGGTCATGACGATTTAGTTTTTGATAAAAATATAAAACTAAAAATTTTTTTATAAAAAAGTCAACGCCTAAATCCAAGGAATTTATTTATTCGTGGGGTTTACACATTGTTTCCCCACGGATAGATAAATTCCACTGATCTAGATGTTGACAACATTAATTATTTTTTAGGACTACGCCCTAATCTTTACTAGCGTTTTGATTGTAGCTGCTTTTAGTCCTCTTCTTAAGGCTTTTATCTTTGATAATAAGTCACAATACTAGCCTTAGCCAAAGTATTATTCCACAGATAGTAACCAACAATAGCAGGGTTAGTATTGGCATCTAAGCCTAATTTGTCGGTCTTCAAAGCATGAACGGTGATGATATATTGGTGCAAACCATGCCCTTCTGGTGGACAAGGACCACCATAGCCACCAACTCCATAATTCGTCAAACTTTGAATAGCACCTTTGGGAGCTAAATTCATTTCTAAATTTCCAGCATTGGCGACTAATTCGTGTACATTGGCAGGAATATCGAATACCACCCAGTGCCACCAGCCACTGCCTGTAGGGGCGTCAGGATCATACATCGTGATAGCAAAACTTTTCGTCCCTGCTGGAGCATTCGCCCAAGAAAGTTGTGGAGATTGGTTCTCTCCTGTACAACCAAAACCGTTGAATTCTGCGGTTGTTGTGGCCTGTCCACCTAAGTCATTACTTTTTAAAGTGAAGGTATTTTGTCCGAATAAGCCAAAGCTGAAAGTTAGCAACAAGGCTACAATAAAATTAGATTTCTGCATTTTAATGAATTTTTGTTTTAAGGCCATAATCAGTATTGAAGATGTATGGCTTTAAAATTTTTAGGAAATAATTAGGGAACAGGTAAAATATAACCTACCCATTTTACTCGTTCTTTTTCCTTTATACTGCGTTGAAAATACTCGCCAGAGCAAAGGCTCTGTCTGCGTTTTTCGCCTTGTCTAAAGAAAAAATAACTTCCTAAAATTTGGGTAGCTTATTTATTACCTGCTCCCTTACAATGCAAATTTCTAATATAAAAGGCTTGTTTTTAGTGGAGGAAGGTTCAAAAAGTATTGCTAAAAGTTCATTGTGCTTGTGAAACCTAAAATGAGGAGACATTTCCATTGCGGGTTAGGTAGTGAACAGCAAAGAATGGAAGTGTTTTCTCTTTTTTAAGATACGATGCTCCAATTTTATGAGAAAGCACTTGATTTTTATGCTAAAAATCAAATGTCTCCTCATAAAACGTCAAAGCATCCTATTTCCTATTTAACTGATATTGCTTAGGCGTCAGCCCAAACTTCTTTTTAAAAGCTTGGATAAAATTAGATAAGGTCTCATAGCCTGCAGGTTCATATAACTCTATGGGGCGTTTTTGTTGATTGCTTAATAAAAAGGCTGCATGATCTAATCGTTTTTCTTGAAACCATTTAATCGGCGGCATATCATATTGCTTTAGAAAAGCTCTTTTGAAAGTGGATACACTCATATTGCATAAGAAAGAAAGTTCTTGCAAGGTTAGCTTTTTTAATTTATTGTTTTCTACGACATTGATGAATTTCGCGACTTTATCATCTTGATTGGCTAAGATGGCACTTAGAAAAGCGACGCCTTTCTTTTGTACCAAATAGGTCATAATCTCCTCAAATTTGAGGGGCAATAAATTATGTTGTAATTCCTTGTTGAGTATGCTGATACTCTGAAGACTCTGAACAAAATTTTGGATAAAGGTATCGTATTCGCAAACTAGATAGGATTGAGCTTGTTCGGGCGAGTTTTGGGTTGCTAAGCGATGCTTTTCTAAAAAGTTGAATAACATGTCATCGGTAAAAAAGAAAAGCATGCTCTTATAGACCTTATCCTGTGGAGATACGGTCTCGGTCATCAAACATTTACCAGACTTGATGATTAAAAAAGCATCGTTTTGGATGGTGATCGATAGGTTTTCTGTAAAGACTTCTTTCACTCCTGTTCGCAAAAAACTAAAGGTGTTTTTGGTAAGATTAATTTGACTTCGAATGCTATTATTATAATTGCGATAGTCAAATACTTGGGTAGTGGCTGTTAGATCAATATTTAAGTCGTCTGGTAATGCGGTGGTCGTCATTTTTCCATCTTTTTATAATAAAATAACTCAGGGTCACCATCATCTAATCCAATTAGTTCACCTGCAAAAGTAAAACCAGCCTTACTCAATGCTTTTTGCATTGGACCATTAGATTGATTAGTTGAAGTAAATACTTTATTCGTTTTGGCTTGTTTACTTATCAGGTCTAATGTTTGTACTATCCCTTGCCTTCTATATTTTTCGGCTATAATCATCAATTCTATCCACCCTTGGTCAAAGAAACGATAATCAAATAGGACAAAACCAACTGCTTTGGTATTGGCTAAGATGATAAAACATTGTTTGGCTGAGATGGCTTTGGTTATTTTTTTGGCTCTTTTTTGTTCGACATGCTGGACTTTATTTAGGTTGTAGTTGATTTCTATTACTGTTGCTTTGTCTTTTGTTGTTGCTTTTTTTAGGGTGATTTTTTCATGGTGTAAATCATTTATTAAATCACAGAAATCTTCAATATTTTCTTTTTTACCGTTTTCTGGAATACCTGCTATGTTTTTCATATGCCTATTTTAGAAGTGAAATAGATATAAACAAAACACTTTTAGGAGAAAGTTAGTTCTTTTAAAAGGATAGGATTATTAGAAAAATGGGGAGAAAAACAG
>CALDTJ010000051.1 GCA_937924145.1 uncultured Saprospiraceae bacterium | reverse complement strand
TCCCGACAACATATGTCGAGATAAGGCTTCCCCGAATTTGAGAAGTTCTACTCCAAGGATTTCTCCAAGGGCACTCAAATTTGAAATGGAAAACATTTCCTTTTAAGTCCTGCGTGTCTACCAATTCCACCACCCGGGCAGGTAGTGTGCGTTAAAAGCGACACAAAAAAAGCCTTCGCTTTTGAAGGCTTTGAGCGAAAGACGGGATTCGAACCCGCGACCCCGACCTTGGCAAGGTCGTGCTCTACCAGCTGAGCTACTTTCGCTTAAATAATTCGCTCTCTTTAAAAGCGATTGCAAATATAAAACCTTTATTGGGAATAAGTCAAGATTTAATCAACTTATTTTTAAATATTTTTTTAAAAGAAAAGCGTAAAACACGATATAAGTGCTTTACGCTCAACTATTTATCTGCTTATTTTTTTTACAAATGTAGTGCAGCTTTTCTAGCTAATAGCACCTCATCAGATTCTTCTCTTTCAGGGTCAGGTACACAACAATCTACAGGGCAAACCGCTGCACATTGAGGCTCTTCGTGAAAACCTTTACATTCGGTACATTTCTCTGGAGAAATATAGTAAAAATCTTCTTCAACTGGTTCTAGTTGATCGTCTGCGTCTACTACTTTACCACCTTCTATTTCGTAATCTCCTTTTACTGAAGTACCATCAGAAATAGCCCATTCTACACCACCCTCATATATTGCATTGTTTGGGCATTCTGGTTCACAAGCGCCACAATTGATGCACTCGTCAGTAATCATGATAGCCATAATAATAAGTTTAGTCTATTTTAATTAATTATTGCAACGTATGAAATCATAGTTGCTACTAATGCTTACAGTTTTTTAATTCAAAAAGTTTAGAAAAGTTCGTTTCTTTTTGGTATTTTTATATTTAATGCAAAATTAGGTCATTCCAATTTTAAATACAATAGATAACAGAGTCAAAAGGAATCCCGAATTTTCTAATGAAAATCCGGGAAACTTTGTGTGTAAGTAGGTTAATTTAGAATTGAAATTTTATTTTCTGTTGTTTTTCTTAGTCGAATACTAACATTGTTTTCGTCATTTTTCCAGCCGCTGTTTCTAACTGATAATACAATAAGCCACTTGCTGGGAAATCACCTCGCTCTAGTAAAATAGCATGCTCTCCTTTTTCATAGTCCCCTTGAATGGTTTTAATTACTTTTCCTGTTACATCCATTACTGTTAAAGTAGCTTTAGATGCTTGAGGTAAGTAGAAGCCAATTTCGGTTTTTTCTTTAAATGGATTTGGTCTATTTTGGTATAGATCAAATACTTTATCACCAATAGTCATTTTATCAAAAGCCAATTCTATATCTAATAATTCACCTGATAAATCATATCCTTCCGCAGCAGTAATTTCAGAACTAATGCTTAACATTTCACTTAGTAAACCATCGGTATGAGCAGTAAACCTAAGTTTGAAAGCTGACGTTTCTTCTAGGACTTGATTGCTATTTGGTTTATTCCAGCTTGTTGTAATAAATCCTTTTTTAGCTAAAGTATATCCGAAGTAATTTTCATCAATCAGACCACCTTCCCAGTTTTCAAAGGTCAATCCGTCATAAGCTAAGGTAAACTGATATCCTTCGAGTTGATTTAAATTTTCAACAGAGAAATCAACTACATAAGATTGTCCTGCTACCACTTGTTGATCAATAGCATCAATCACGATTGTTCCATTAGTACTTCTATCTTCACCAGCAACTAAAGCATTCGGTTTAGCAGTACCATTCACATCTCCAATTTTGACGGCCATAAATTCGAGTGCAACATCCTTATTGATATTTTCGATTGTGTGCTCTTCTGTATATCCTTCTGTTAATGGATTGACCGAATCCATTGGGTAAGCCATATTTACAAATTTCCAACTTTCATTATTAGGGAAATCAGTAAGGATATTTAAAATCAATTGTCTTAAAATTACCATGTCGTAAGCCGTTACGGTATTGGACTGATTGATATCCGCGGCAATGTAATGATAAGGAGAATCAAAGGTTTGAAGGCCTAGAATATGCTTTTGAATCAGCACCAAATCAAAGGTAGAAACACCATTGAGTGGGTTCATCGTTTTCTTAGGTTTAACCGTGTAGTTTTCCCCTGTCGCTACTTCATATCGGAAAGTGCCACTGACATCTGTAGTTATCATTTCAGGCATAGTGCCAGTCCCAGATACTTGTACTTCAACTTCTTCTACCATGTCTCCTAAAATCGTCTGAATTCGACCTGCAATAAAAGAACGTGGTCCCGCTGGACAGACACTAAGGTTGTCTGTAAGCGTCACATCTGCTGCACATAAGCTATAGTTCTGTGATGCGTCAACAACGTATAAGTTAGCTACAGTATTACCCAATGATTGACAATCCAAAGTAACGGTTGTCGGTAACGCAAGCACTTCTGTTACATTAGTTGGAGGAGTAGTGCCCAGAGTTGGGTGCCAGATTCTCTTTTCTAAACTGGCGGTATCAGTACAGTTGTCATAACTGTAAGCATTGATATTATTCACACTTAGAATAGCTGTTTGTGTATTATTCAAATTAAGGGCTACTGCTTGGCAAAGCGCATTAGGTCTTCTACAGTCTCGGAAGGTATAACTTCTATCCGCCGAGCCAATATTTCCACAATTATCAGCCGCTGTAAAACGGACCGTATAAGTGCTATTGGGCTGGACCACATAATTAAACGAGCTACCTTGTCCAAAACCAACTCTTGTCGCTCCTTCAAATATTTCATAACTGAAATCTAACTGATTACTAGCTGTACAATCCATACCCGTTGCTGAGAATACCCGTACAGTATCACATTCATAAGGTGCTGCACCTGGAGTTACATCTGCTTGACCGAATGGTGCCACATCTTCTACTCCAACAATACAAGTATCAACAGCAGCAATAGTCACAATCGGTGCTTCATTATCGATCACAATAATAACCTGAGTATAAGTAAAGTACCCTTGGGTATTCAAAGGAACACCAGCTATGACATCATTTGAAGTAAAAGTTCGCTTAGAATTCGCTGTGACTTTTCCTGCAAATTGATCTCTTGGTAATTCAAATGGATTTTGTACATCTGAGTGTTGGCAACCGTTGATAACGGACCATTCTCGTAAGACTTTAAAACAAGAACCATCTGCTGTTTCAAAAATTTGATCTTTCACTTCCCAACCAATCTGGTCACAGGTTCCTCGGTCAATAGCTAGCAACATTTCAGGAATATTTCCAACATCAGTTGTGCCACATTGTAGCGTCGTGTCCGCAGGGAAGGTAAAGGACCAACCAGGGCGGTAATTAATCTTGATATTCTGGTAGTACCAAGCATAAGCAGAAGATTGTGGATTTCTCGTCCTAAATCGTCTTCTCATATTTTGTACCCCACAATTATCTCGAATTAACTGATATTCTTGTTCGATACTACTGTTGATGCATACGGTATTAGCAGCATTACAAGCAGGGTTTCCAAACTGTCGGTTAATGATGTCTAATAACTCTTCAGTAATTGGTTGCCATTCATCATCGTCATAAGCTCTATTGCCATTGGTATCGGTACTTTGTCCGATATAGTTGGTGGCGTAATCGTCACAATACCCTTCTGCATCTGGCAAATCTCCACAAACGGATTGTGGCTGGTTTTCTGGCGAAATAGTTAGCCAACATTTATTAAAATTGCCTCCTTTATCAACGACTAATAGTTGAACTCTGATACTGGAATTAACATCACAACAACCGATTTCGATAGCAGAAGACCAACCGTTAGCATCTATTTCACTACCAAATTTATTAGCTACAAATTCATTAATCTCCGATGGATAATCAGTAGAACTTCCACAGATAGTTCGTCTAACTAATAGCGTATCAAGCCCACAAGCATCGAAGGAACCATTGCTAATATCTTCTGCTGTTATCACTAAGTTTCCATTAGCTAAACTCACAATCAATTCGTCTGTACAAACTGCAGTTGGAATTGTTTGGTCGATAATGTTGAAATAGACATTACAAACATCAGAAGTATTACCACAATCATCTCGTAAGACATAAGCCACTCGGTAACTCCCAACCTCTAGAGGACTTAGGAAAGCTAAATTATTTGCCATTAATCGATTATCAGCTACTCTGAAAATACCTGTTACGATTGGGGCTAATTGATTATCACAATCATCGCTTCCTGTTGGCGGTGTGATTGTACCAGGTAAACCAGTACAAGCGTTATAATCTGTTCTGAATTGATATGGATTCAATTGATTGCCTAATTCGTTGGTAGTAGGACAGAAAACGATTGGCGCAATGGTATCTCTCAATAAAATATATTGAGTGTCAATAAAAATTGGCTCTGTTACATTTTCGCAATCATCGAAGAGAGTGAAGATCCTTAAAATATTGGAACTATTTCCACAAGTTCCAGGAATTGTTTCATCCTCATATATTAATTCAAAATTACAGTAGTTGTTACTTGGTGTAATTACCTGATCGCCAATCCCATCTCCATCTGAATCAATTTTTGGCCAACCGATAGCATCTGGATTTGTATTGGCTCCACAATCCAGTGTGGTATCTCTAGGAGTGTCTACTGTTTCGGGTCGTTGAATAGTAATATTTTGAGTAGCGACGCTAGTATTGCCACAAACATCATACGCGGTCCAAGTAACTTGAATTGTCTTAAAGACATCACAATTTTCTGTAGGATTAGGAGGAATAGCAGCTTCTATTCTATCAAGCTCACAATTGTCGATAACTACAGGTTGAGGTAACATGTCTTGAGTTAAATTCATATCATGGCAGCCAAAAACTGTATCATTTTCAATTTCTACAAAGATTGGTTTGATACCATCAATTAATTTAACTACACCAGTACAAGAATCAAGGGTACTTTGAGTACAACCACCATTATTAGATTGCAAGGTTCTAAATACAGTAACTTCATAGAATTTATTACAGGTAATATTTCCGTCTTTTCCTGAATTTAATAATGGGTAATTAGGAGTACTTCCTACCACATATCCTGTATCTGTTTTGACTCTTATCGTATAGGTTTGACTAACTAGCCCTCCCATTGTATCACATGGATTTTCGATCAAATTATCTGGTTCAATCATCGTTACACAACCCTGTCCAATAGTCGTGATGATCGTATCATTGCAGACCAAAGACGGAGCAGAAACCAAGACTCTATTGGAAGTTGTAATGGTTGTATCTGCTAATAATTGATAGGTTATATCATAAGTTCCGAATGGAAAGACAGGGAAAGATAATTGGCCTGCTGGCAAAGTATCTCTGATATCACAATAGGTAACAATAATATCGTCATTTGACAATACACAATCCCCACTACTTCTATTGATAATTGGCATTCTTAAATTAACGGGAGTTTTTAAACTATCGCATTTTGCAGAAGCAAAAACATCGTCTGGACGATTTAAGGTGGTTACACCTTGTAATGCACAGTTAATAGTTGCATCCCAGCCAGCACCTTTATTATTGTCGCCATTTGTTGTGAAAGCAAATGTCAAACAACCTGTAGCATTAACATTGGGGTCACAATTAGAGCTAACCCATCCACCATTAAATTGAGAAATACTATTACCACTTCCTTTAGCAATCAAAGTAGAGGTACTATCAATTCCGTCATATACAAGTAAGGTGTCTCCTGCTGCTACGTCAAATGTTTGGAAAGCAACAGTCAAAATCTGCCCTGTGATATTTGGACAAATAGTTACATCATTATATCGGGCAACATCGTCTTTATATAAATGAATACCATCGTTGATAAATCTATTATTCGCAGCACAATCTTCGATTTGAGCTTTTCCTGAGACCTCAGGGAAAAAAGGCATAACTATCGTCTGATCAGCTCCACAAGCTTTTTCATAGTGGCAAAGATTCTCAATACTTAGTACATCTTGTCCGTTGGACACGGTAATATTATAACCGATATCGTCAACATGAAGCCCATTGATAATGTATTGACTAAGCCCATTTCCAAGATCAACTTCTGTCAATTTTTGCCCTGCTGCACCTGTAACAAATGAAACTAATGGATATGGATTTCCTCCTTTAGCTGGCGGGAATGCACCGACGGGTGCTTGATAAAGCCCACTAACAGAAGTGATATACCAAACTTCTCCATTTTGAGAAGTCACGGTCACGGTTTCTGAAAATTGTCCATCTTTCGTACCAGTATTTGATTCATTCTTCAAGCAATCACATGGATCGGCTATGGACGGATCAAAATCATCATTTTGAATGGAACCAGCACCAATGGAGTCCGCGAAGAATACGGCTAATCCTCCAGCAACGATATTATTCAATTTCACTGTGAAGATCTCATCAATCTCTACTATACCATCACCGATTACGATTACTTGTACCGTATCTTTCTCATTGAGTTGACCTGCGAAGTTTAGCGTTCCTGCATTGGCAACGTAATCATTATTAGCAATTGTAGCAGTACTATCACAAGTTGCGTAGTCGATGGTAATTGCTCGATCTAGTTCATTATCTAGCGTAATCGTAAAGGTGAAAATTGTTTGACTAGTATCGCCTTCATCTAATATTACATCATCAATGGTAAATCTAGCAGTATCGTTATTGATAATTGTTCCAATACCGATGCTGTCAGCGAAAACAACTTTTCTATTAGGCGAAATGATTTCTCGCAAATCAATTTTAAAATATTCGTCCAATTCGACGACCGTATTTCCATTAACTGCGATCTTAATGGTATCAGTTAAAACACAATTCATATAAATCGTGTCTTCTTGGGCAACATAATCCATATCTGCAAGCAAGGCAGTACTATCAATCGTTCGATAACTAATGCCTAAAGAATCAACCATCTTATCAAGAGAGATCACAAATTCTATAGTGTCCGTTCCTGCGTCGCCCTCAATGATAGATGCATCGGCAATGGAGATGGCAGTTGAATCATTATTGAAGATGGTACCACGAGCAGTACTATCTCTAAAAAATAAAGATCGACCTCCTGCTTCAAGATTGCGAAGAGATACGTTGAGGTATTCATCTAATTCCGTTTTGGTATCTCCGAATACAGCAATAGTAATCGTATCAACTCCCTCAAAAAAGGTTCCCACGCCAGATCCACTTCCTGTCCTAGGTTCATTTAGTACACCTTGAAAATCAGAAGGACTGGTAGCTGTGCTGTCAAATGAGGTCAATATATAGTTAAAAGGGATATCTAATTCTCCATCTAAATCAACGACAAAGCGCAGAGAGTCAGTACCAGTGTCTCCTTCTATTAAGGCAGTATCTCTGACCACCACATAAGAAGTATCATTATTGATAATTGTACCAAGGGCAACACTGTCCCCCATTACAGTTGGACCTGATTCCGAAAAAATGCAGGAGATTTCAACCTTTAATAATTCATCTAACTCTGTCTTGTCATCCGCAAAAACAGGGACTTTGATGGTATCCGTTAAGGGGCCAGATTCTGCGAAAAATAGCCGTCCAGTTACTCTACCATAGTCGTTTTCTGAATAGAATGCAGTGCTATCTAAGGTAATATAATTTACCCAAAAACTAGTTGTTGCATCGGTTCGTTCGACGACAAAATTTAAAGTATCGGGTAGGTCTGTTCCATTACCTTCAATCAAAGAGGTATCTCTAATTGACACAGTTTGGGCAACTATTTTGGAGAAAAGCCCTAATGCAAAAGACAATAATAGTGTAAGAAAAATTAGTTTTCTCATTGTTAAGTTCTTAGTAGATTAAAATATAGTCTGTGAGCCATGCTAGTGAAAGCATCTATTTGATAGAATTAGCTGACAAATCAGACGTAGTTTTCTAGTGTGTAGTTTGGTTACTAAGAATTGGCAATGTATAGTGAATTGATATAAACCTAACTTGTAAAATCAGGTTTGATTTTAAAGTTGGCTTAACCAATTTTAATTAATATTGTGTGTGTGAAGTTGTGTAGAATTGTAAGTGTAGGAAAATAAGCGATATAGTGTGTAAGTATATTTGCTTATTTTTTGTTTAATGAACTTTGTGTGTGTGTGTAAGTAAAATTAGTTCAAATAAACAGGTGCATTCGATTAATTCCAGCGAAATAAAGTCAAAAATTTGATGCAATATTTTTGGAAAAACTTTTTCTAGGAAAACTGAAAAACTTTAGGAAATTAAATCCGAAAATGTGGATAAGGTAAGCTTAAATCCGATAAAAGATATCGATTTAAAGTTGCTGGAAATGCGGACATTAACCGTTTATTGCCTTGTGGCAATAAGTGTGTAGATAATTTTCTCATGGGATAAATGATGTGTTTTGAGGAGTTCTTTTTGTATGTAAAATTTTGTCTGCACCGATAGTTTTCGGTAGTAAAAACTCCTCATAAGTTTTCTCACAGACATTAGGAGTAAGCCAAATTCTGTTCCAAAACAATCCAAATTTATTTTCGAAAAACACCTATTTTTTTTTATAACTTTTATTTTGTTGATTATCAGCGAATTAAAAAGAATAAATGATTTTAAATTATTATAAAAATTAATTTGACCAATTAGGTAGCATGCTCTATACGTTGTCAAAATATTTTGTCGTTACTTTTATTAGGACCTCCGTTATAACTAAAACTGTTCCTTCTCTATGCGATATAATTTTTTGAGACCCCTATCTACCTTAGTTGTTTTTATATGTTTTCTTGCTTCACTTGCTGCTCAAGCTGATTCCTCGCAAGCAATTAATTATTACCAACAAGCAGAATCATTTTTACTAAAAAATAAAATAGAAAAAGCCAATAAATTTTTTAGGAAAGCGACCGTCGCGAATGATAAATTAACTGCTGCGTGGCGAGGTTTAGGGGTGACTTATGAATTACAAGAAAACTATGATTCTACCACTGTTCATTATCAAAAAGTCATTGCTTTAAATCCAAATTTTTCTCGTACGATCTACTTTGAATTAGGTCGAGCATTTTATCGAAATGGGCAGTATCAGCGAGCCTTGGATTACTTCTATCAATTTGAAAAACTTCAAGAAAAATCCATTAATCTTTTTGGATTTAATGGCGAGAAAGAGCAGCAATTTGAAATTGATTATCTTGAAAAATTACCTCGAAGTGTACGAGAATGTAAGAATGCCCTAGAACTACTCAATTTTTCGAATGTCAATTATATTCAAAATTTAGGCGATTCGATTAATACGCCCAATAATGAATATTTTCCCTACGTTGCCAATGACCAAGCATTACTCTTTTACAGTTCTAGTAAATTTGATAAAAACACAAAAACTGCTAGTAACGAAAACTTACATTTTAGTTATAAAAAAGAAAATTGGCAGAGAGGAAAAGCGGTGAGTGAGTTAATCACGACTTTACAGAATGAAGGCATGAGTACCTTCACACGAGATGGTGTGACGATGATTTATACGGTTTGCCAACAAGAAGGAGTACTCGCAGATGGCTGTGATTTGCGCAAAGCAATCATGCAAAATGATTCTATTATTTCTATCGAAGCATTAGAAGGAATGGTGAATTCTGAATTTTGGGAGTCGCAAGCATCGCTTAGCTGTGATGGGAATCGTTTATTTTTTGCGAGCAATCGGAAAGGAGGATACGGGTCAACAGATCTATGGACGAGCGAAAGATTGCCTGATGGTAGTTGGTCAATGCCAAAGAATCTGGGAAATAATATCAATACAAAAGGAGATGAAGAGGCGCCATTTATTACGAATGATGGCAAAACGATTTTCTTTTCTTCTACAGGTCATTTAGGGATGGGCGAACAAGATATTTTTATGAGTCATTGGAATGGAGCGGGATACTGGGAGGCTGCGATTAATTTAGGTCCACCAATTAATACCGCAGCAAGAGAATTGGGATTTTTTCTAACTTCTGATAATCAAACAGGGTATTTTGCCTCGGATAAAAAAGAAGGGTTTGGAGGCATGGACATTTATAAGTTTCAGATGCCCAATCAGTTTGAGGTAGCACCAACTACGTTTGTAGAGGGATTTGTGAAAGATTCATTGACCAAAGAACCTATCGAGATTTACATTGACACCAAAGAAAGAGGTCGAATTAAAACAGATAAAAATGGACGCTTTTTCTTTTGTTTGCCTGCTGAAAGAGCGTTGTCTATCTCCATTAATAAAGAAGGGTATTTTCCTCATGAATCAACTAATAGAATTCCTAAATGGGATAATAAAACACTGTATCCAATAGAGATTTATTTAAATCCTAAAACAGTTCCATTAGCAGTTATAGAGCCAATTATTCCAGCTAAAGTAGATACGGTAAAAACGACAGAACCATTTTTTCATACGGTCTATTTTGGATTCAATGATTTTGGTTTAAGCCCTAGAGAAACAAAGATCTTAGATAAGTTATTCGCAAATTTTGAAACGATGCAGTTTAATAAAGTTGAAGTATTGGGATATGCGGATACGAGTGGAGATAGTGACTACAATTTAGATTTATCAAAAAGACGAGCAGCGAATGTTGCTAAATATTTAAGCCTAAATGGTATAAATTCAACGGAGATGATTACCTTGGGGAAGGGAGAGAACAATCAGTTTGATAAAAAACGATTGAATAGGAGAGTAGAGATTCGATTTCAGTAAAAGAACTAATATTTTAGCAAAATGCAGCACATATTAATCACAGGCGGAAATACAGGAATAGGAAAAGCTACAGCAACTGCTTTAGCCAAAAAAGGCGCCAAGGTAGTCATTGCTTGTCGCAATGAATCCAAAGCTAAAAAAGCCGTTGCAGAAATAAAAGCCACTAGTAAAAATGAAGAAATCTATAGTTTAACTTGTGATTTAGCTAGTTTTGAATCTGTTAAGACTTGTGCTAAAAACTATCGCTCACAATTTGGACAGTTAGATATTTTAATCAATAATGCTGGTTTGATAACGGATAAATTACAATTCACACAGGATGGTTTTGAAAAACAAATAGGCGTGAATCATTTAGGTCATTTTTTATTGACCAAACAGTTAATTGATTTATTAGAAAAAGCAGCTGAACCTCGAATTGTCAACGTCAGTTCAAAAGCACATTATAATAGTAAAATAAGATTTGATTCTTTCAAAGGCGAAGTAGGGGCAGCAAAATATAAAGGGATGGCTGCTTACGGTCAATCGAAATTAGCGAATGTTCTTTTTACAAAAGAATTGGCTAGACGCTATCCTAACATTTGTAGTCATAGTTTGCATCCAGGGGTAGTAGGAACAGAAATTGCAGGCAAAAATGATAATAAAACTGCTTGGAGGCTTATTTGGAAAATGATTTCTCCATTTATGTTGAGTCCAAATAATGGCGCCAAAACATCTATCTACTTAGCTACTTCTCCAGAAGTTTTAAAAACAAATGGAAAGTATTTTGACAAACAAAAAGAGGTAGAACCAACGCCTTTAGCAAATGATGTTAATTTAGCTAAGGAACTTTGGGAAGTAAGTGAAAAACTGACTAACTAACTTCCGTTTTGATTCTCGCTCTTTCTAATAATTCATCCATATCAACATTTTTTTCAATCAATTCGATGGCTCTTGCTACTTTCCAAGGCGTACTTCTATTGATTTTTACTTCTATTCTACTAATTTTTAAAACCGATCCATAAGTATCTAAGGAGGTTCTAACTACAGGTATTTTATGTTCTTGGATATACTCTAAACACGGACCAGTAATAGAACCATGTCCAGTTGCAACAATTCCAGATAAAGGGGATTTATCTAAGCCAACTAAATTAGAAATGGATTCAATTTTTGCAATAGCATCTCCTACTCTTTGGGCACTTACTACCAATAACAAATCCTTAGAACTTTTTAATTCTCCAAGGTCAATTAGTGAACCTGCTAAAATATCTTCTACCTTATTATCTAATTGATCGTCATTGAAACTAACAACACCATTAATCGCTTTGGCAACTGTTTTCATCAATGGAAATGCCAGACTTTTATCATAAGGAATCACCCCTAAAAGAGGTAAACCCAAGCCTTCCAAATACTTCCCTACATAGGTGCTGACTTTATCAATTTTTGAAGGTTTTACTTTATTGATAATGATACCCATTATTGGGATATTCAACATTTGGAACTTAGCTAGGCATAAGGATAACATATCTATAGTACTTCCAATTCCGCCCTCTACCACCATAATGACGCTGGCATCGATCATCTTCGCTACATCCGCATTCGACAACTCGACAATACTTCCTACGCCAGGGTGTCCTGTACCTTCGTAGATGACCAATTCATTATCTCCATCCAATGCTTCCCTTGCATGTTTAATGCGTTCAGGGTAGGCATAATTTTCTGGATTATCAATAAAAGCAGCAGTAGCACCTTTTCCTAAAATAACAGGACTGTGTACATCTGCCTCTAACTTGAATTTCATTAAATCAGCAAAAAGGATCGCATCTTTATCGACCTCCATATTATTTAAATACAAAGATTTTTGTCCAACAGGTTTACAATAACCAACCTTTACTCCTTTTTTCATAAATGCGGCTACTAAGCCCAGTGTAGAAGTGGTTTTTCCAACGTGTTGGCTAGTTGCTGCTACATATATACTTTTATAGCTCATGCTAGTATTTTTTAAGACCTGAAATTTAAAAATTCAAGGGATGGGTGATTTCAATTAAAATCAGGCCCGAAAGGTAAACATTTTCTTTGGGAAAATATATTAGAAAATAATATTATATAATATTGGTTTTTTAACACTTTAAGTTATCTTTGCTTTTAGAAGAATCATTAAAACTCCAACCTACAAAAAGTATTACAATAATTTGTAATACAGATGAATAGTTAGAGTATACAAAAAGGCCTACCGGGAATACTTCCCGCTTAAAATTCTGTGTAAATAACTTTCTTTAGTAACAGCAAAACAATACCTCTACCCAATTTGACGGATGTATTATTTCATCGTTACTTATTTTAATCGCCTGACTAAAAGAACAAGAAAATTTTTTTTGAAAGAAATAGGAATGTCAAATTTATTGCAGATTTGACGATATATTGGCAAGGTTAGCAATAACTTCTGACAAAACACTCGACACGAAAACCTCTAAATAATTGACTCAAAGGGGAAAGATTATTTGATTCAAACGTCAAATAATTGCTTACTTTTTGTACTAGTTTTATCTTTAGTATCCTGAACATTTCCAAAAGTTGCAGTTGGCTAGTGACCAAACAAATTTACTTTTGCTTAGCACAAAAAAGTCAAGCTCAACTGCGTGAATTTGAGTACGGGGAGATTAAACTACTATGAAACACTATAAACTCAGAAGGAATTGATATAACCAGTTTTGTTAGGTTACACTCATGCTAGAAACACTATACACAATTAAGAGGAAGATTTTTATGACTTAACTGAAAGCACATTTCGATTGTTGGAGGTGGCTGTTGAAGTAAACACAAAAACAGTTTTGGGTTGTTTCAAAATTTTGAAACAACCCAAACTTCTTTATTTTCTAGAAATTAAGCTTTCGCTTTTTTCGTCTTTTTTGCCGTCGATTTTGCATTCATCACCTTAGTTTGGTGATTGATAGATTCTTGGTGAATCGCAGTTAAAACCTGTGTAACAAAGCCATCACTCAACCCTCTTTCTCTTCCCTTTGCCATAGATTGTTCCAAGATTTCATTCCATCGACTTGATTGAAGGATAGCAATGTTGTTCTTTTTCTTATATTGTCCGATAGATTCTGCCAATTGCATTCGCTTACCGTATAAGTCTAACAACTCATTATCTAAATTATCAATCTTACTTCTCAAGTCATCAATATGCTCTAGGAATTCTACATCATTTGTAGATTCAGAACGTATTTTTAAACCTTTCACCAATTTACCAAAAACAGCTGGTGTAATTTGCTGTGCTGCATCACTCCATGCATTATCTGGATCAGGATGTACTTCCGTCATCAAACCGTCCATCTGCAAATCCATTGCTTGTTGTGCAACAGGTGCTAGTGTATCTCTACGTCCACAGATATGGCTATTATCACAAACCATTTGGATGCCAGGAACCAATCGTTTTAATTCAATAGCTAATTGCCACATCGGCTCATTTCTATAGTTTGAGTTACCAAAACTAGAAAAACCTCTATGAATAACTCCAATTTTAGTAATACCAGCCTTAGCAATTCTTTCAATCGCCCCCATCCATAATTTTACATCAGGATTGATTGGGTTTTTGATTAATACAGGAATATCAGTACCCTTCAAAGCATCTGCTACTTCTTGTACTGAAAACGGATTGACCGTTGTTCTTGCACCTAACCATAATACATCGATACCATGCTTTAATGCCTCAAAAACGTGCTCTCTATTAGCAACTTCTGTAGTTACTTTTAAGCCAGTTTCCTGCTTTACTTTTTGTAACCATTTCAAGCCAATCACACCAACCCCTTCGAAAGAACCGGGACGAGTACGAGGTTTCCAAATACCAGAGCGAAAGCAATCAATTTTTTGCTTTGCCAATGCACGAGCGGTTTTTAATACCTGCTCTTCTGACTCTGCACTACAAGGTCCTGCGATCACCACAGGTTGTCCAGCGGGCTTGTCAAATACGGGGTTAATTTTCATATCCATAACTAAGAATTTAAAATAAGTAGGCTTTTTTAGAAATGATAAACTATTAATGTTGAGTAAAACAAAATCCCGATTTTTATCGGGAATGAACGATAAACACTGTTAATTCATAGTTCATCTTTCATCGTTCATCATTTCAAAATCCTATTTGATGATTTTTTTAATGTTATTTGCTTCTTTTATTAATTGATAAAATTGTTCAAAATCTTTTTTGATTAACAAGCTCCGAAACTTGGATAAGGTCTCAATGTATTCATCTAATATGAACATGACATTATCTCTATTTTGTCGAAAGATCGGGATCCACATATCAGGAGAACTCTTCGCCAGACGAACAGTTGATCCAAAACCACTACTCGCTAACTCAAATATGCGACCTTCATTTTTTTCTTTTTCTAAAACCGTTAAAGCTAGAGCAAAAGAACTGATGTGTGAAATATGTGAAACATAAGCTGTATGCTCATCATGCTCTTTAGCCTTTAAATAGGCAATTTGCATATTCATCGACCTAAATAATTTTTCGGTACTTATCACTGCATCTTTAGCACTATCTTCTGTATCGACTAATACAGTATACTTGCCATCAAATAAATTAGGGATAGCTGCCTCTGGTCCAGAATATTCTGTTCCTGCCATTGGGTGTGCAGCTACTAGTCTACTTCGATTTGGGTGGTCTTTTAAATGAGCTAGTAATTGTTCTTTCGTAGACCCAACGTCTAGTACCACTTGCTTGTCATTGACTAGGTCTAAAACTTGAGGTATTACTTTTAACATCACATCAACAGGCGTAGAGACGATAATGATATCAGATTGCTCGACTGCTTCTTTTAGCGGTAGTGCTTCATCAATAATATAGCGTCTAATAGCTTTTTTCTCATGCTCTCTGATAGCATCCACACCGATTACTTTGCTTGCAAATCCATTTTCTTGCAAGCTTATAGCCATTGAGCCACCAATTAATCCTATGCCTATTACTGTTATTATCACTGGTTGCTAGTTACTGGTTGCTAGTTACTGGTTGACGACTAGCAACCAGTAACCAGCAACTAAATATTTTTAATTCTATTAATTGATTCTTCGAAAACTTCTACGGTACTACACAAAGAAGCTCGTATATATCGGTCTCCTTGCGAGCCAAAAATACTACCTGGAGTAATGAAAACATCTGTACTATACAAGATGGCATCAGACAATTCATAAGCGTTTTTGTACTTAGCTGGAATTTTTGCCCAGACAAATAATCCTGTTTGATTCGGATCGTATTTGCAATTTAGTAAATCCATTAGCTCAAATGCCTTCTGTTGTCGTTTCCGATAAGCTTTATTCAAATTATTGTACCAAGATTTATCCAAACTCAACGCTTTGACGGCTGCCAACTGAACTGGTCTAAACATCCCAGAATCCATGTTGGATTTAAACCTCAAGATATTTTGAATATAATGACTCGCACCGCCCAACATACCGATTCTCCAGCCAGCCATATTATGTGCTTTACTCAAAGAGTTCAGTTCTAAAGCCACCTCTTTTGCACCTTCCACAGAAAGAATACTAAATGGTTTATCATTCAATATAAAACTGTAAGGATTATCGTTGCAAATCAAAATCTGCTGTGCCTTGGCAAAAGCAATCAATTCTTTATAAAAATCTTCACTTGCTTGTGTGCCTGTCGGCATATGTGGATAATTTACCCACATGATTTTGACTTTACTTAAATCTTCTTGAGCTAAGGCTTTTAAATCTGGCAACCAGCCATTTTCTTCTGCCAATTTATATTCTCGGATACTTGCTCCAGTCAAATTGGCGACTGCTCGATAAGCAGGATAGCCAGGGTTTGGAATTAACACTTCATCTCCTGCCTGTAAATAGGTCATAGAAATGTGCATAATTCCTTCTTTCGAACCAATTAGTGGTAGTACCTCTGTCGCACCATCCAATACTACATTAAAATGAGTAGCGTACCAATCAGCAAAAGCATTTCTCAGTTCAGGAATACCGACATAACTTTGGTAACCATGTACGCCTGAGCGCTGACTTTCAGTAGCTAATGTTTCTAACACTTCTTTGGGTGGTAACATATCAGGGCTACCAATACCTAAATTAATCACTTGCTTACCTGCTGCCTTCATTTTGGCAATCTCCTTTAGCTTAGTAGAGAAATAATATTCTTTTACTTCTCCTAAGCGGTTGGCAGTAGCTATAATTGGTTGGTCATTCATTATTCTATGCTATTAAGTACAGGCGATTTCAATCGCCTAAAAATTAGCTAGTTCAAGTAGGCGATTGAAATCGCCTGTACTTATAACTTCAAGTGTTTTTTCAAAGCAATAATGTATCCTAAGTGCATCCCTTCATGGACATTATTAAAACTAACAGCATCTTCAATTGAAGTTAGAGTATATCCATAACTAGTAGGATATTTTTTAAAAGTTTTGAAAGTTCCGTTTTTTAAATCTTCTGCCAACCAATCAATTGATTCTGTTAACCACGCTTTGATTTGGTCTACTTCTGCTTGCGAAATAGCACCTGCTGGTTGGGCTCCCTTGCGGTATAATGCAATGATGTCTTTAGGTAATTTTACTTCTACGCCTGACATTGCATAGCACAATAGTTGCTGTGTTACGACTGCATGTGCAGCGTTCCAAATTAGATTATTATTAAAACCTTCTGGAATTAGATTGAGGTGTTCTAATGATATGCCCTCTAATTGCTTTAGGTAATTATTTCTCGTTGCTTTGAGAATATTTAATTGATCTTGCATTACTTTTTTATTTCTGGGAGATGAACCTGCCGTTCCATTCAGGCGAGTCTCCTTTTTACTTTACCAACGATTCGCTGGTACCCAAATATTTCGTTTAATTCGTTTCTCAGAAATTGCTTGTACAATTTTTAAGGCTCGCTTATTTTCATCTTTTACACCTGTTAATTCGATACTTGTATTTAAAGCATTATCATCGTTCATAACAGAGGCAAAATTCATTTTCCAAACCTCATCCACTTTATTGAATTTCAAATAGGTATCCGTTAATTCTCCTTTCTTATACATTCTAGAAACTGCTTTATCTAGACCGCTTTGCATGACCGTTTTAGCGATCGTGTATTGTCCAACTGAATCCATCGGATTTAAGTGATTTTTAGCCATAAAAGCAAAAACTTCTTCTCCTTTCAAGTTTTCGATTTCTTTTTTAGAAAAAGATTGACGTAAGGCTAGGGCCATTAATTTGCTAAAAAAGTTGACTTCTCCTAACGCTTTACGCTCAGTTTCTAATGCTAATTTGGTTACTCGATTATAATATTCTATTGTCTTTTCGTCAAGCATACTAGCTGCTTTGTCGTATTGCTTTTGCTCGATTGCTACTTTATATCCTTCAAATAAATCGTCAACAGCATCTGTTGGGCTATCTCCACAAGCAAATAAAGTGATGACAAAGCCGAATAATAAAAATTTCAAAAATGATGATTTCATTAATTTTGTTTAATTGTTCCTAGATAAAGACTTCTTTAAACCGATATCTAATTGGATTGTACTAATGGTTAAAAAATATTTTATAAGACACTAATTGTAGGCTCACAAGCCACTTCAAAATTCACTGAATTTGCAATAAAACAATATTCATGCGCCTGATGATGTAAGGATGTTGCCAATTCAATCTTATCTTTCTCTTTAATGACGATAGAAGGAAATAAAGTAACCTTTTTGAATCGACCACTTCCTTTTTCGTCTTCTATCATAATCCCTTGTGGGTTATCTTCATAGGCTGTGACTGTAATTTTATTGGCAGAACATAAATGTAAGTACCAAAGCATGTGACAACTAGATAAAGTAGAAACGAATAAATCTTCGGGATTATATCGCTCAGGATCACCTCTAAAAGATGGGTCCGAAGAACCAAAGATTAACGGTTTACCATTTGCTTGTATTTCATGATCTCTGCTATAGGCTGAATATCTTTTTGTGCCTTTGCCTAAATTCCCCGTCCATTTCAAGTTAACCGTGTAATTATGCTCTTTTGCACTCATCATTCATTTATTTTAGGGCGTTACTTTTTCTATGCTTATAATTGCTTTCCGATTAATTGGTCCATAGATATGTGGAAAGTGCTGCCCATTTGCGGGCTCTACCAATAATTTAGCAATCAATAAATCAGTATCTAATTTTAATAAAAGTACTTCTGCAACACCTTTGAAATAAGTAGTTAAGACATAGTCAACTTGTTCTTCCGTACAACAGTGAATAAATCCTTCTTCCTCGAAAGTAGGAGGAGTGAAATTCTCTTTTCCTTCAAATTTCTTCCAATAATCAGGTAGTACTACGTGGTAAATTATATTACTCATTCTTGATTTTATTTTTGGCCTGCTACTCTTTTAGAAGCACTTGCTACCAATCTATCAAATTCGATAATGGCTCTAGTGTGTTCCCCTTTTCCAATTAGCCCACCTGTATCAAAAGCCTCAATTTTAAATTTATACAACTTACCTTCCATCCCTAAAAAGGTCGCTTTTGCAGATACTTTTGTGTGATTTGGAGTAGCCGCTAGATGCATGATATTCACTCCAACACCAACGGATAATTGTTCTGGAGTCAGTAGCTTTTTCATAATTCTTGCTGCGGCTAATTCCATAATTGCCACCATTCTGGAAGTCGCAAAAACTTCTGGAAATCGATCTCCAGAACCATCACCTAAAGCACTTGCCATATCAGCATCTGAGGCAATCATACTAAATTCAGCAGTTTCTCCTATTTCTAATTGAAGGGACATAGCTTTTTGTTTTAAAAAGGCGCAAAAATACGCAAACTGAATCTTACCTTTTAATGAAAAGGTATCTTCTTATATTAATAATCAATAAAATCAAAGTTGTTAATGGAAAAACAACGACGAACAACCAAAAATTTAATTCCACGTAGCTTATCTGTAATAGATTGGCAGCATTTACACAAAAATCCGTACCGTACCAGTATATTTGTACAAATAATTGCTCCATATTATGTTGATTTTCTGATAGCTCCCCATAATAAAATTGCCATAATCAAAGGAAAAAGTAAGATATAGATGAGTAAATTAATTTTTTGATAGGACAAGCCAATTGAATTTTGGTGTAATGCACCGACGTTCCAATCAAAAGTTTTCTTTATCATTTTTTTCCAACTAGAAGGATTTTTCTTTAGCTGCTCTTTAATGTGGGGGCATCCGTTATTATGGCAATACCTAGAACACCTAGTCTCTCTTTTGACACTTGGCGTTTCATGCATTTCGTTCACTACGATCATTATTAAAAATGGTGCAATTACCAAAATCAACCAAATAACAAAGCGATTATTATACATGTCTTCCTCGTTGATAAAGCCCTAATACTTTCAAGTTGCTACATATTGGTCGAATAGCATTTAATGCTTGGTCTAACCTTAAAGAACTTTCGGCCGTTAAATCCACAAAAAACATATACTCCCAGTGTCGTCCCTCAATTGGAACAGATTGTATTTTAGATAAATTCACATTATAAGCTGCTAAGACGGATAATACTTTATTTAGACTACCAGCATTATGGCTTGTAGTAAAAGAAATAGAGGCTTTATCGACTTTGTTAGCATCATTACCTGAAAAATATTGATGCTGTAGTACTAAAAACCTTGTATAATTTTGCTTGTTCGTTTCAATACTTGGTCCTAAAATATCTAGATCATACAATTCTGCTGCTAATTCACTAGCGATCGCACCTCTACCAAGTATATTATTTTCTCTAATTTCTTTAGCGGTCAAAGCAGTGTCTAAAGATTCGACTAGACGAATATGTGGGTATTGACTAAAATATTTTCGACATTGGCGAATGGCCATATAGTGAGAATGCACCTCTTTAATATCCTCAATTTTTTGCCCTGGCAAAACCATGAGATTCTGTACCACTCTTAGGTAAATTTCTCCTGTAATATGCAGGCTTGAATTATTAATCAGCTTATGATTCGGTAATATTCCACCTGCGAGAGTATTCTCAATCGCCATCATGCCTACATCCGCTTGTTCTGGATCTTCTACCAAATTGACTAATTCAGGAAAAGTATTTGCTGGAATAATCTCAACATCAGAACCTTCGTAATAAAATCTGGCGGCCATTTCGTGAAAAGCACCAGGGTAACCCTGAATGACAATACGCTTAGTTGGTTCTTTTCCGTTTTTTGATGTAGACAATTCCAAAGTATTTGTATTTAACATTATAATTATTTGAACAAGAAAACTCTAATAGCTTTTATTTTAAACCTACTCAGGAATAAGGCTATTATACTAAAAAAGAGTTCATCGTTTTACACGAGAACTCTTTTCGGTTAATATTTTCCATACCAAACCTACTAGAGTTCCCACCGAGAACCGCTAAAAAAATAAAAAAAGTAAAATTTAGTTTGGTTAGTATTTTTCAAAACTATTTGGTATCAGAGCATAATACTTATGAAAAAAAACGGGCTTAGTTTTTCATCATATCAATAAAAACAAAAAAAGCCCCTTTCGGAGCTAATTATCAATGTTGGTATTTCATATAATACATTAGCCCTTCTTTGGTTATCCAAAAAAGTAAAAGCTAAAGTAAAAAAAGTTATTAGAAATAGTCATAACATTAATTTTGAGATACAAACATATAGATTAATTGTACCTTTTGCAACTTTATGGTCTTTTTTGTTAATAAATTAAGGATTTAGAAGGTGAGAGAGTGAGAAGGTGAGATGTGAGAAAGCCCTATCTGGAACACATTCTCACATCTCTCACACCCTCACTTTTTATTTTCTAGTTACTAGAAGTATGGACATCCATTTGTGGGTATGGAATACTGATACCAGCTTTATCCATTTCTTTCTTCACATTTTCATGCATGTAGAAATATACATCCCAGTAGTGTGCACTTTTTGCCCATGGACGCACTGCAAAGTTCACAGAGCTATCAGCCAATTCTGATACTAAGATATCAACAGGCTTATCTTTTATAACTTGTGGACAACTATCAGCCACTTTTTGAATAACTGCTCTAGCCTTATCAATGTCATCATCGTAACCAATTCCATAAGTCATATCGACTCTAATTTCTCCTTGACCAGAAATATTTGTAATAGTTCCACCAGTTACCACACCATTAGGGATGATAATCTTTTTATTATCAGGAGTTCTTAAAATAGTATTAAATATTTGTACAGCCTCTACTACACCAGTGCTACCACCAGCCTCTACTAAATCTCCCACTTCGTATGGTTTAAAAGTTAGTAACATTACTCCACTAGCAAAGTGCCCTAAACTACCTTGTAGTGCCATACCAATGGCAAAAGCTAATGCACCAAAGATAGCAACAAACGAAGTTGTTTCTACTCCAAAAATTCCCGCAGCAGCGATTAAGACCATTATTTTTAGGCCAGCATTCACTAAAGATGCTAAGAAAGGTGCTACTGTTTCATCCACGCCACTTCGCCCCAACATTTTCTTTACAGCTCTTGTTACCATTCCTGCTATCCAGAATCCAATAATTAAAGTAAGAACAGCACCAACAACTTTGGGTGCATATTCTGTAAGCATTTGCGAGAAAGTCGCCATGTCAAATAAACCTTCCATTTTTTAGTTAATTTTTAGTTATTAAAATTAGGTGAATAAATATTTAATTCTTTCGGGTGATAATTTAAAGAGCGACAAGAATGCTTATCTTTGTAAAAAAACTTTTTGTCAATTCTCACTATATTGACGATGCAAAAGTAAAAAGGACACATTTTTTTAAGTTTTTTTTAACATTATCGTAAAAATATTCAAAATGTATTGATTATCAATTAATTAGCGATATTTTTTCAAATATAAATTTAGATAAAGCGTGAAGAGAATTTTCACAGAAAAAGATAGGGCACTCAGTAAATTACAAAAATATTGTGTTTATCAAGAGCGTTGCCATCAAGAGGTGCGTTCAAAATTAATAGAGTTAAAAATCTATGGAGACGACTTAGAGGAGATTATAGCAGACTTAATTAGTGAAAACTTTTTAAATGAAGAGCGTTTTGCAATAGCCTACGCAGGTGGAAAATTCAGAATGAAAAAGTGGGGCAAAGTCAGAATCCGAATGGAGTTAAAAAAAAGAAAGATTTCGGATTATTGTATCAAAAAAGCCATGAAGGAAATTGATGAAGAAGGTTATATGGAAGGGTTATACAAAGTCATCGAAAAGAAAATTCCCACAGAGAAAGAAACGAATGAGTTTAAATTAAAAGGTAGATTAGCTAAACACGCTATTCGAAAAGGATATGAACCACATTTGGTTTGGCAAGCCCTAAAAGACTTTTTTTGACCTAAATATAGCATTAGCATAGATATATTATCCCAAATCTTTCCTACATTTATCTTCTACAATTAATATAACAAAGGTCTTTTATTTTTTTAACATCATCCTTTATGAAAAAATTACTAATTGCTTTAATCATATTAGCTGTTGGGTATGCAGCTTTTACCTTTTTTAATAAAGAAAAAAAAGACATCAATGTTTTAGTATTTTCAAAGACAGAAAGTTTTCGACACGAGTCTATAGCTGATGGACAGAAGGCTTTATTGGCGATGAGTAAGGAGAAAGGATTTAGTATAGATACGACAGAAGATGCATCGGTCTTCAAAGAAAAATCACTAGCAAAATACAACGTCATCATTTTTCTACATACGACTGGTAATATTTTAGATAATGCCCAACAATTAGAATTCAATCGTTGGATTCAAGCGGGTGGAGGATTTGTTGGTATCCATGCTGCTGCCGATACGGAGTATGAATGGCCGTGGTTTGGGCAATTGGTAGGAGGTTATTTTAATGGGCATCCTAATAATCCAAATGTTAGAGAGGCTACTATTAACAGAATTGACAAAGAACACATTTCTTCCAAAATGCTACCTGACCAATGGCAAAGGAAAGATGAATGGTACAATTATAAAAACCTCAATCCAGATATGAAAGTCCTGCTCAATCTGGATGAATCAACTTATGAAGGTGGAACAAATGGCGAAAACCATCCGATTGCTTGGTATCATGAATTTGACGGAGGGCGATCTTGGTATACTGGATTAGGGCATACGAAGGAGTCTTTTGCAGAGCCATTATTTTTAGAGCATTTATGGGGAGGAATTGATTATGCCGCAGGAGCAGGTAAACCAGTGGATTATGTGAACGCCTCCGTCGCTCCCGAAGAAAATAGGTTTGTGAAAGAAGTCTTGGACCAAAATCTATTTGAGCCAATGGAATTGGTTATGCAGCCAAATGGTAAAATTTTATTTATTCAGCGGAGAGGAGAACTCAAAGAATATGAGCCTTCCTTACAAGCAACTAGAATCGTTCATAAATTAGATGTTTATCATGAGCAAGAAGACGGTTTATTAGGCTTGGCATTAGATCCAAATTTTGCTAGTAATAATTGGATCTATCTTTATTATTCACCAGTGGGCGATGAGGCTAAGCAACACGTTTCTCGTTTTGTTTATAAAGATGGTGTGCTAGATATGGCATCTGAGAAAATCCTTTTAGAAGTCAAAACACAAAGGGACGAATGTTGTCATGCTGGTGGTTCTTTAGAGTTTGGACCTGATGGTAATTTATTTATTTCAACAGGTGATGATACGAATCCATTTGCCTCAGATGGTTATTCGCCAAGTGACGAGCAATCAGGTAGAAAACCTTGGGACGCACAACGTTCCTCCGCTAGTCCAAACGATTTAAGAGGAAAAGTATTAAGAATTACTCCTAAAGATGATGGGACTTATACGATTCCTGCTGGTAATTTATTTCCTGAAGGAACGGAAGGCACTCGACCAGAAATTTATGTAATGGGTTGCAGAAATCCATTCCGAATAGCTATTGATCCGCACACTAAATACCTTTATTGGGGAGATGTTGGTCCAGATGCTGGAAAAGATAGTTTAGGCAGAGGGCCAAGAGGATATGATGAAGTCAATCAAGCTAGAAAAGCAGGATTTTTTGGATGGCCTTTATTTATAGGAGACAACTATGCTTATAACAAATATGACTTTGCTACTAAAACATCTGGTGCACCTAGAGATCCAGAAAAACCAGTAAATAATTCAGTCAATAATACAGGATTACAAGAATTACCACCTGCACAACCTGCATTTATTTGGTATCCTTACGCAGAGTCACCTGATTTTCCTTTGGTAGGAAATGGTGGTCGAAACGCAATGGCGGCAGGCGTTTATTACGCAGATGATTTTCCCGAAACGGATAAAAAATTCCCTAGATATTACGATAAGAAATTCTTCTCTTATGATTGGATGAGAGGTTGGTTTATGGCAAATACGATGAATGAAGAAGGTGATTTAGTGAAAATGGAGCGATTCTTACCGAGCTTTGAATTTAATAATCCAGTGGATGTTATCTGGGGACCAGATGGAGATATGTATATGTTGGAATATGGAACGCTTTGGTTTGCCCAAAATGCTGATGCTCGTTTGGTTCACTTAAAGTATGTGGCTGGTAATCGGGAGCCGGTAGCCATGATTGAGTCGGACCATATTGCTGGCGCAGCACCTTTAACAGTCAATTTTAAAGGAGACGAGACAAAAGATCCAGATGGAGATGATATAGTTTATGAATGGTCTTTTGATGAAGATGTAGTACAATCGGAGGAAATCAACCCCACTTATACTTTCGAAAAACCAGGTACCTATGATGTTTCGTTGGCGGTAACGGATAAAGATGGCCTAACTTCTATTGTAGAAAAGAAAGTTTTGATAGGCAATGACTTACCAAAAGTCTCATGGAAAATTAATGGAAATAGCTCTTTTTACATGGACAATCAAGTATTGGACTACGAAATAGCCGTAAGTGATAAAGAAGATGGAGCAAGTATCGATCCTAATAGAATCAATGTTTCTATTGATTATTTAGAAACAGGAACGGATGTAGCCGAGATTGCGATGGGACACCAAGCGATGTTAGAAGCATCCAGTTATTTTTTAGGAAAAAGTTTAATGGATAATTCTGATTGTGCGACATGTCATCAATTGAGTGCTAAATCTATTGGACCTTCGTACCGAGATATTGCAAAGAAATATGCTACACAAAAAGATGCCATAAGCTATTTATCAGGTAAGATCATCAAAGGTGGAGGTGGTGTTTGGGGAGACCAAGCGATGGCTGCCCACCCGCAACTGTCCCAAAAGCAATCTGATGAAATGGTCAAATATATTTTGTCCTTAGAAGGATGGCAAGGAGATAAAAAAGGATTAGCTGCAAAAGGGCAGTATGTTTTAAAAGACCATATTGGTAAGGCGCAAGGCGGTGTTTATGTGCTTACAGCTTCTTATACTGATAAAGGAGGAGAAGTGATTGGGCCATTAACTACTAGAGAAATTTTACAACTACGATCTCCAAATCAGTTAGCAGCTAACTTTGATGTGATTCAAGGAGCCACCAAATTTAAAATAGAACCAGGGATGGCGCCTGGAATTGAGGAAGAAATGGAAATTGTGATTGGCAGCGAAGGGCATGTTGGTTATAAAAATTTAGGCTTAGCAGGTATATCTTCGATTGATTTAATGATTGGCCAAATGCCAAGCTTTTTTGGTGGAGGAACATTAGAGTTAAGATTGGATGCACCCGATGGACAACAAATAGCAGCTACAGATGTGGAACAAGGATTGACTGATATGGGAGAAAAAACAATTAATCTGCCGATCGAGCCGATCAGCGGTCAACATGATTTATATGTCGTTTTTATTCCTTCTGGTGATAAGCCAGTTTGTACTTTGATTAATCTAGCTTTTAAAGGATCAGAAATGCAATAATACTTTCCACTATTCCAAAAAAGGTAAGACGGTAGAGCGTTTAACCTCATTAATGACAAAAGAACTTTTAATTTGCCCGATTCTTGGTAACGTAGCGATTTTTCTAGAAAAGAAATCGTGATAGGTATCAAGACTTGGGCAAATTACTTTTAACATAAAATCAGTATCTCCACCCATTAGATAACACTCCATGATTTCTGGGACATTTTCAATTGCTTCATAGAATTCACTAATCTCTTCAAATTTTTTCACATCTAAAGATCCTGATAAGAAGACAATAATAGAAGACGTGATCTTTTTCCTATCAACTACTGCTACATATTTTTCAATGATACCTTCTTTTTCCAACCTTTTGATTCGTTCATAGATTGGCGTTTTAGTCATGTTTAATCGACTAGCCATTTCTTTAATATTAACAGTCGAATCTTTTTGTAGCATTTGCAAAATGCTTTTGTCTATATGATCTATTTTTTTCATAGGAAAATTTCCTTTAGAAAATATCTAAAATTAGTTTAATGATTATTTTTTCCTGTAAATTAAATAGGTAAAAGGAAAAAATACTTCATTTTTAGAAATAATTGCTAAAATTAAACCTCATTTGTAATTTTGTGGTATAATATTAGGAAAAATTCATTCTTTTTTTAAAATATAAAATACAAAATCACATGGCGACTGCAACACAGGTCAATTACAAAGTAAAAGATATTGCTTTAGCAGATTGGGGACGATTAGAAATCGAATTAGCGGAGGCAGAAATGCCAGGCTTAATGGCATTGAGAGAAGAGTTTGGTGATTCTAAGCCGCTTAAGGGTGCTAGAATTGCTGGCTGTTTACACATGACGATCCAAACGGCTGTTTTAATCGAAACTCTAATCGAATTAGGCGCAGAAGTAACTTGGTCTTCTTGTAATATTTTCTCTACTCAAGACCACGCTGCATCGGCTATCGCTGCTGCTGGTATTCCAGTTTTTGCTTGGAAGGGCATGAACGAAGAAGAATTCAACTGGGCAA
>CALDTJ010000050.1 GCA_937924145.1 uncultured Saprospiraceae bacterium | reverse complement strand
CCACGAAGTGGTTAAAATCGAATAGCCCCGAGTGCAACTCGGGGACATGAATCATTTACGTATCCAACAACCACGAAGTGGTTGAATATGAGGAAGTTAAGTTCAACCACTTCGTGGTTATGCGTCGATATTTAATCATTTTTCCTCGAATTTCATTCGGGGCTATTCATATTAAATTCCTTTCCATACGGATACGTCTGTGCGGAATTATCAATCAAAACTTTTGAAACATAGCACTAACCCAACTGTCAACTGATAATTTAAAGTTCCAACAAATTTTAAATATAAACTAATTCTATAATTTGAAAATAACCTTCCTTGGTACTGGTACCTCTCAAGGTGTACCCGTTATTGGCTGTGACTGTGAAGTATGTGTGTCCACTGATGCAAGAGACAATCGGCTTAGAACTTCTGCTATGGTAGAAGTAGACGATAAGACAATCATCATTGATGCAGGACCAGATTTTAGACAGCAACTGCTTCGGGCAAAAGTGACAGATGTTGCTGCGATCTTGATGACCCATGAGCACAATGATCATATTATAGGCATGGATGACGTTCGACCACTTAATTTTAAGCATAAGAAGCACATGCCCGTTTATGCGGAGGAAAGAGTTCAAAGGGAATTAAAAGGAAGGTTTGCCTATGTTTTTGCGGATAACCCTTACCCTGGGTCTCCTAGATTGGTTCTGAAAGATATCGACAAGGATCAGCTTATTAATGTAGAAGGTATTGAGATATTGCCAATAAGAGCCATGCATGGCCAACTTCCTGTCTTTGGCTTTAGATTCGGAGATTTTACTTACTTAACGGATATAAAAACGATCTCGGAAGAAGAATTGGATAAGGTAAAAGGTACTAAAATACTGGCATTGGATGCCTTGCATCATTCTGTGCATCATTCCCATCTGAATTTAGAAGAGGCTCTGGCTTTAATTGAAATTATAAAACCAGAACAAGCTTATTTGATTCATATTAGTCATCGAATGGGACTAGCAGAAGCTGTAAATAAAACACTTCCTAAAGGAGTGGAATTGGCTTACGATGGATTAGAATTGATTGTTTAAAAACAATTTTTTAAACCTTGGAGATTTTCAAAACAAACTCCAAAATCTCCAAGGTTTTTTCACTTATTTGACGGCAATCGGCGCTCCTAATAAATCATCAGGAATACCGAATCCTTCCACGTAACAAAGCGCGTCTTTTCGAACTTCCCCACAAAGATCATCTACTAAACGACGAATAGCTTTAGTCTTCGAACCAACCATATAATCGACTTCTAAAAACCAGCCTTTGTGAGATTCAATGGTATGTAAAGCGTACAAGTTACATAATTTTTTCAATGCACCTTTGATCGCTTTGTCTTCCGTATTTTCTATTTGTTTAATAAATTGTTCCAAGACCTGCACTTCCACATAAGCATTAGCCAAAGCCAATAAATGGGTTTGACAACGTAAAAAGGCATCGTAAGAAGGCATTCCATCCTTAATCAAACCTCGCAGTCGCTGTCCAACAGAATAGGTTAAATGATTTTCTCGATATTTAAAAGCTGATAATTGGAACTCAGGATCTAAGAGGTGTTCTTTCTCTGCATTCCTAATAGCTAATGGATTTTTTTCAGAAAGAGAAGTACCAAACCTTTGTCCTGCAAAACGCAAGACACCCATCATGCCTTCATTGTGAAAAGTCTCTTTAAATGTTGTTAGTACACCTTTGGCAACCAATTGCATTAAGACAGTATTGTCACCTTCAAAAGTGGTGAAAATATCAGAATCTGCTTTCAAGTCTGCAATTCTATTTTCTGCTAAATATCCTTTCCCTCCACAAGCTTCTCGACACTCTTGCAAAGTCTCGGTAGTGAACCATGTGGCATAGGATTTCATGCCAGCAGCCAAAGTTTCTATTTCTCTAATGTCATCTTCGGTACGATTGACATATCGCTCTGCCAAATAATTTAATCCAAAAGTTAAGGCATAACTTTTTGCCAACTTTGGCATCAAACGTCTTTGATGGCTTGGATAATCCATTAATAATTGCTCAGGAGCAGTGGTAGACTTTCCAAATTGCCTTCTTTTTAAAGCATGTTTTATAGCAATTGATAATCCTGACTTTGCAGCACTTAAACCAGCTTTTGGCACGCATACTCGACCACCGACTAAAGTGCCCAGCATGGTAAAGAATCGCTTGGAAGGATTGGCAATAGGACTTTCATATTCGCCTTTTTCATTAATTGACCCAAACCTATCTAGTAAATTTTCTCTTGGAACACGTACATTGGAAAACCATATACGACCATTATCTACCCCATTTAATCCAACTTTGTAGCCGTTGTCTTTTACCTTTCTTCCTGGTAATAATTTATGCTTATCATCTCTCAATGGGACAAGAACTGCATGTACCCCATGATTTTCCCCATCTACAACTAGCTGACAAAAAACGGAAGCCATCTTACTATCCAAGGCATTTCCAATATATTCTTTGCCTGATTCAAGTGTAGGTGAATTGACCACCAATTCATCAGTTGCAGGATCATAGGTGGCTGTTACTTCCAAGCCTCGCACATTGGAACCATGCCCTGTTTCTGTCATGGCGAAACAACCAGGCAAAGCCATTGTGCCAATATCTTTCAAATACTTGTCATGATGCTTTTTGGTACCTAACCAAAAAACACTTCCACCAAATAAGCCGAAATGTACACCAAATTTGATACTCAAACTTAAATCGAAATACCCAGACGTTTCAAAAATAGCAATGTATTTTTTCATGCTATCTAGCCCACCGTATTCTTTAGGGAATGCTGCTGCACCGTACCCTTGTTCAGCCATTAATTCCGTCCATTTTAAGACTGCCTTCCGCTTTGCACCTTTCGTCGGTAAAGGACGATAGTGAAAAACAGGATCAGAGAAGAATCGTTTGACCTTATTTCTCAATTCATGCGTATCTCCGTCTAAAACCTCTGTCATTTGATCAATGTCAAAAGCATGGCTATGTTCTAAGTTGGGCGTTTCTTCTGGAAAAATTCGCTGGTAAGTATCCCAAGTAACTAGATTCAATTTTTCCTCTAAATCTTCTAAAGCTGCTTTAGCTTCTTTATTACTCCAATTTTTGACATTTTGAGATTTGGCACTTTTCTTAGCCATAGCCAAGCCTAAATCTACTAGTGATTTTCGGGACTTTACGGGTAATTTTTCGGCAGCAGTTACAATGGTATTTTCCCAATGTAAATACAAGTGTCTACTTGGTGGAGTCCGAGGATTCATCCATTTTTTGACCAATTCCTGTTCATCTTCATTCAGAAAGGTAAGGGTATCTACTTTTTTGGTCAAATAGCGAACTTCACTAGGTGTCAAAACCATATCAGACCAAGCTGCATAAAGCATTGGTAAAATGGACATCAATGCAGGAGAATACTCCTTGAAAATAGGTGGATTAAGGCTCATCGTATTTTTATTTTAGTGTAGTTTTTAAGTTTTTCTTCTGATACTATTTTACTAATTTTATTTTCCTTTTTCTATTAACAATGTAAACAACATATTGTTTGCCGCACTAATGTAGTAAGATTTATTCTTTTTAACAACGGTTAAGGAATACATTAGTTTTGGATTGTTTTCTTATCAGCATGGTTGCCCTTTTTACATACTACTTTATTTATAGGATTACCACACTTATTGCTTTTAATTGCCAATAAAAAAGCCCTTCCATTGCGACAATAGAAGGGCTTTTTATTAGGAAAAGAAGAAATTATCCTTGGATTTCCTTGATTTTAAAGTCAGCGTTAGCCTTATACTTTTCGCCAGTAATTTTCTTGTAAGCTGCTGCTGCTGCTGCCTTGTCGCCAGTAGCCTCCAATACGTTACCTTGTGCCCAGTAATACTTGTCTGGAACAGGTTTACCACTTGCTGCTGCCAATTCAACTGCTTTGTTGATATGTGTTACCGCACCAGCATTGTCTTTTTGCTTTTCTAAAGCTTTTGCTACATAGTAATGAGCACCATCTGTTTCTTTCAATTCTAGGTGAGCTTTTCCTGCTGTTACAGCAGTTGGATAATCTTTTCCAGTATATAATTTTCCAACGATATTCGTAGCTCTTTTAACTAATTTAGCCGCACGATCTGCTTTGTCGGTTGTTTCATACCGATTTGCTGCATCTAAATAGCCTTTGATCGCTTCTACTTTTTCGCCTTTTCCGTCATTTGCTTGTGCCACTCCCATATAGTTAGCTATATATTCTGGGTTCATTTCGATTCCTCTTTTGAATAAAGTCAATGCCTCATCATAAGCCTTTGCCTTTCTTCTAGCTGAACCTAAATTATAAGCTGCTTTTGCACCATTTTTTTTAGCTAAGCCAATGATTTTTTCATCACCTGCTGCTTCTGCTGCTTTTAATGCTTCTTCAACTTGAGGATACCCTGCCTCATAGTCCTTGCTTTTCAAACTGGCTAATGCTTTGTTGTACAAACTTGCAGCACTTGCTTCTTGTGCAGTAGAAGTAACTGAAAAACCAATTACTAGAGCAAATAATACAGCCCATTGTCTCAAAATGTTTGTGGGTAAATTTTTCATAATTCGCATAAATCTTCTTGTTTTTGATTAGAAAAGTTAAAAAAAGTTGGGGTATTTTTAGGAACGGGCAAATTATAAAAATGATTGGATAAATAGGGAAACTACCTTGTTAAAATTTATATAAATTTTGACTTTCGCTGTATTATCCGAGACAAATGGAGGGAAAATTCAACTTTATACCAAATTTGATTCGATTGAATTATGATTATGAATAATTTTAGTGATGCTCGAGTAGCCACGATTTTTCGAGAGCCAATAGGTTCGATGCTACAATAATTCCTTTCCTTTGTTATAACTTATTCTTCATTTGTTCCTTACCTTTGTTCTTTTCTTTTTTTGAAAAATAATTCAATGAAAAAGCAAGCACTGATTTCTGTTGAAAATATTTATAAGGCGAAGGTTAGACTAAAACAAGTGGCTATCAAAACGCCATTGGTTCACAATGCCTTTTATTCAGAAAAATACGACTGTAAAGTCTATTTCAAAAGAGAAGATTTACAAGTCGTACGGTCTTATAAAATTCGAGGAGCTTACAATAAAATGGCTAGTTTGCCAAAGAAAGAATTACAGAATGGAATTGTTTGTGCGAGTGCTGGTAATCACGCACAAGGTGTTGCTTTTGCTTGCCAAAAATTAGCGGTAAGGGGCAAAATTTATATGCCAAGCACAACCCCAAAACAGAAGATAAAAAAGGTCAATTCTTTTGGTGGTGCATTCGTGGAGGTTATTTTGATAGGAGATACTTTTGATGACTCTTATGCCGAGGCTTTGAAAGATTCCCAAGAAAATAATTTGACTTTTATTCATCCATTCAATGATGAAAAAGTAATCGAAGGACAGGGAACGGTAGGCTTAGAAATTTTAGAAGACTGCGAAGATGATATTGATTACGTTTTTGTAGCAATTGGAGGAGGTGGAATTATCTCTGGTCTAGGGAGTTATTTTAAGCAAATGAGCCCCAATACCAAAATTATTGGGGTAGAACCAACAGGGTCACCAGGTATGAAAACTTCCATTGAGGCTGGAAAAATCGTTACCCTAAAAGAGATGGATGTTTTTGTAGACGGTGCTGCTGTGAGTAGGGTAGGAGACTTGAATTTTAAACTTTGCCAGCAAGTAGTAGATGATTTTATCCTAGTGCCAGAAGGGAAAGTTTGTACGACTATTTTAGAACTTTATAACGAAGAGGCAATTGTCGTAGAACCTGCTGGTGCCTTATCTCTAGGTGCTTTAGATTTTTACAAAGAAGAAATAAAAGGCAAGACGATTGTTTGTTTAATCGGTGGTGGCAACAACGATATTACTCGAATGGAAGACATCAAAGAAAGGTCTTTGTTGTACGAGGGCATCAAGCATTATTTTATTATTAAATTTCCACAGAGAGCAGGTGCCTTACGAGACTTTTTACATGTTCTTGGACCAGATGATGACATCACATATTTTCAGTATACCAAAAAAAATAATCGAGAAAGTGGACCCGCTATGGTAGGCATCGAATTAAAAAATGCAAAAGATTTTAACACTTTGGTTCAGAAGATGAAAAAGGAAAGTATTACATTTCAGCATCTTAATACAGATCTCTCATTGCTCAATGCAATGATGTAGATCAATTCCTTAAGTAGAAAGGGTCTCAGGATCTCCTGAATCCCTTTCTTTGTTTATTTAAATGTTGAAAGCAGAAAGAGGAGTACAGTAATTCTGTGCTCCTCTTTTATTTTTTATTTTAACTTGAAGTATAATTTTAAAATCCTGTCTTTATATATCTGAACTTTGAGTTTAGTTTTTTGAGTTAGTTCACGATGATGTTTTCGATAAAGGATTTTCTTCCTTGAGAAATAACAAGCATCAATGTACCTAGTCCCTTTCCATTAAGAATAATTTCTTCATCAAAAGTGCCTTCAAAATCTACCAATGATTTTTCATATAATGAACGCCCAACAACATCAAGAACTCTCACTCTTGTTTCCTCTTGATTGTCTATCTGAAATCTAAGTCTGATGGTTCCATTTGATGGATTGGGAAATAAGTCAATATCTGCAATCTCCAAGGTATTGCTATTCATCTCTGAATTGATACTCTCTGATGTTGTGCCTAGCTCATTTTCTTCTGCTATTTCAATTTCTTTCCTTATTAATCGTTTCTTCTTTTTTTCTGAATCATCTGGTGCACACTCAACAATGTCGCCACCTTTAAT
>CALDTJ010000049.1 GCA_937924145.1 uncultured Saprospiraceae bacterium | reverse complement strand
GATGGGTTCTCTGCCAAATATGGAGGTCGATTATCGTCGGTTTTAGATGTGAGAGTAAAAGAGGGGAGTAATAAGCAATGGCAAGCGGAAGGAGAGATTGGTACTTTAGCGACCAAACTGATTGTAGAAGGGCCAATTGTTAAGGATAAAAGTGGTTTGATGGTCGCATTAAGGCGCACGCATATTGATCCAATACTGAAAGAAATTAGCCGAAAGCAGAAATTTGAAAATTTTGATGATGGAGAAATCAGCTACTACTTTTTTGATATAAATGCCAAGTTTCACCATCGGTTTTCTGCCAAAGATCAAATCTTTTTGAGTTTTTATAAGGGAAAAGATGACTATCGCGATGGAGAAAGTTATGAGTTTGAAGATGAAGATTTTGGAGATTACTTTTTTGAAGAGCAAGTTCAAGAGATTGATTGGGGCAATGAAATAGCCTCTTTTAGATGGAACCATTTATTTGGCGATCAACTATTTTCGAATACGACTTTGACTTACAGTAAATACAATTATAATAGTTTTAATACTTACGATTATTTTGATGACTTCGATGGAGAAATAGATGCACTGTATAGTTTTTCCAGCTTTAAATCTACGATCAAAGATACTGGACTAAAAGTAGATTTCGAGTATTATCCAACCCCGCAGCATCAGGTGCTTTTTGGAGGTGGATTCCTCTTTCGCACTTTTGAATCAGGAGAGTTGGCGAATATTTACGATGAAATTGATACGCAAGCAGAAGTAGAAGAAATCCAAGAAACGATCGATGAGGAGTATATCCCACCATTTTTTAAGACGCAAGAAGTCAATTTTTATGTCGAGGATAGAATTTCGATGACGGATCAATTTTCGATGCTAGGAGGTATTCATTTTGCAGCATTTTTTACAAATGATAAGACCTATTTCATACCCCAACCTAGATTAAGTTTTCAATGGCAAAAAGGGAATTGGCGCACGAATCTATCAGGCGGGAAGATGTCTCAATTTTTACATATTTTAAGTACCACAGGTGGTGGATTGCCCAATGATTTATGGGTGCCATCGACTAACAATGTAAGACCAGAGGAGGCATGGCAAGTGGCATGGACCACCGACTATATTTCTGAAAAAGGTTGGTCCGCAAACTTTGATGTTTATTACAAAAAATTAGACCATTTAATCAATTACTTAGAACTACCAAACCCTCCAACTTTAGCAGAATTTGATCCTACCTATTGGGAAGAAGAAATCACTTTTGGAGAGGGGGAAAGCTATGGTTTTAGTACAACTTTAGCTAAAACTAAAGGAAAATTGACAGGGAATATTAATTACGGCTATACCATTTCAGAGAGACAATTTGAAGAGTATAACGATGGTTTAGCCTACCCATTTCAATATACCCATGAACACGAGGTGAAGCTTGGTTTAAAATACCAAATCACGCCTAAAATGGCATTTTTTGCCAATTGGCAGTATGGTTCAGGTTTACCTTATATTTTGATAAAAACGAATTCTCGTTTTGCGCCTTTGAGTAATAATCTTGCAGCGGGCGAAGTAGAACGAATAGGAACGATTAATGGACAGTTATTACCTGCTTATCATCGACTAGATGCGGGCTTTTACTTCAACTGGTCTGGCCCAAACGTTAAGCAATCGCTTAGTTTAGGTGCCTATAATGTGTACAATCGGAAAAACCCTTATTACCAATATTTGATTGAGGGTTCTTTTTTCCCAGAAGAAGATGGATTTAAGCAGCAGAATGCTTTGCCATTGTTGCCTTCTTTGGCTTATCGGGTGGTTTTTTGATCGGGGCTGTTATTCAAAACTAGACGCTATTTTTACCACAGTAGTCACATAGTGAAAAACATAGTTCACAATAGTTTTCATAGCTAGATGTTGACCGAGCAGGAGCATTTTTGCTAAGCTGGATTTAGGGCCAAACTTAAATGATCTTAAATGATCTTAAATGTCTAAATAGTAAAAAATAAAGCTAACTAAATGGTTAATTAAAGCACCTACTGCAATAGATTAATCTGGTCTGAAAAAGCGAGCGCCTCTTGATACCTAATATACTCAGGGTCTGCATCTTTCCATAGTTTCATCAATTTTGCTAATTCGGTTTTAGCTTGCTCAACTTGACCGTTTTCGTTTAAACATTGGGCGTAGCGCAATAGCCATTCACCGTTATAAGGATGTACTTTAAGTAATTTTTCAAAGCCGTTGATGGCTTTCTCATACTGTTCGGTTTTTTGATAACATTCGTACAAGAAGAACTCTAATTCGTCCATTTTTATTTTGTCGATCTTATCTTCAAAAATAGGGATTGCCGCTGTGCATTCTCCTTTACATTTAAGAACCACGCCTTCCATCATTTGAAAAAAGTCATCAGAAGATACCTTCTCTAAAAATGACCGTTTTTCTTTCATGAGTTGCTCCATTTTTTCACCGTCTTCACTATTTATGTAATAATTGGCTTTAGCAAATACCTCGTATTCTTTGGATACGGCTGCGATGGTGGTTAATTTTTTTGCTACATGCGAAGTATCTCCAATAAGATAGTTTAATCTTAAAAAATCATTGGTCGAGCGCTCTAATTTTTCCATCAATTGCATGTGCTTATCCGAAAAATTGAGTCTTTCATTCATGGTGTTGATCGCTTTTTTGATCTGCCCCGTACTTTCATATTGATACTCTATTACAAAATAAATTCTTAGAGAATCTCGATAATTTTTTGCTTTTTGGGGCAGACTTTCTAGCAATTCCATGGATTGGTTATAACGACCTAAATTGAATAAACTGTTGGCAATATTTGTAATATTTTGAACATCCAAAGGATTTAGTGTATTGTATGCCTCAAAGTGTTTTAATGCCTCTTCGTACTCTCGCTGCTGGAAGTAGATACTTCCAATTTTTAATTCGATCTTGTCATCATTTGGGAAAGCTTTTTGATATTTCTGGAGGTACTCTGCTGCTTTTTCTTTATTATTGGTTTCGGCATAAAGAGAGGTTAAGCGCATCAAGAAAACGGTTTCGTGACCTGCTTTTTCTGCTGCATGCCCAACTTCGATTGCTTTATCATAAGCCCTATTTCGAAGGTGCAGATTGATTAACCTAAAAAATGGAGAGTCATCTTCCGGATGGATTTTGATCCATAATTCCAAAAAATCTTGCGTTTTATCCCAGTCGTTTAAGTTCCAGTAATAATTTGATTTGATTCTTCTTTGCTGGTAGTCAGAAATGGAATTAGACAATTGTAGGGCTTGTGCGTAATCAGTTCTACCTTTTTCAATATCCCCATCTCGAATATAAATTGCTCCTCGTAGATTATATGCCTCCACAAACTTTTTGTCTAGTGCAATGGCTTTTTCAACATTTTGTCGAGCATCCTTGAAATTATCAATATCATATTGAAAATCGGCTGAGAAATAATGTTTTAGAGCATCTTGGTTGGGCGAGAACAACTCTTTGGTAGGAATATTTTTGTAATCATCAAACTTAATTTTTAAATCTTTCTGAAAGATAGCTTTGGCTAGTGCTACGCTCAGTGAGTCAGTAAGGGCATAAATATCACTTGTCTTTCCTTTTGCAGTTAATAAGGTTTTAGCTTTTTTTTGACTAAATAATTCTATTTCATAAGCATAAGTATGTTCTGCTATAGTATTAATGCTACCACTGACTACGTAATCTGCAAAATAGTTGGTTAACTTTTCTTTTATGTTTTGCGGGATTACATCTTTGATTTCATAGTCCATTTCCCGCAAGCGAGTTATAAAAGAGGAAGTAGAATAGATATTGAACCGATTACACTGATTGATGTCCACTCCAATCAAGGTAGGAAAGGCGTAAGATAACCAAGCCTCATTAGCATCATTCTGAAAAGGCAAAAAAGCAATTTGCCGAACATATTTTTGTTTAGAAACTTCGACCTCTTTTTTAACACCATTTTCATCTGTAACTTCTAATTTTTCAGTAGTGTTAGTTCCCGCAAAAACCTGTCTAAAGGGAATTAAAATTGTCAAGAGTAGACCAATATTTATTAAATAAAATAACTTTTCTTTTTTGAATTGGTTGTTTTCATCCGCATGCAGCCAACTAAACAAAATAGCCGAAGGCAATAATAAAACAATGCCGACGCCAATGAGGTCTGTCCAATTATTATCAAAATCATACCTTTTGCAAAACCATTCCACAAATTGAATCAAACTCCAACTGCCCACCAAATAAGTCGCTAAGTAGGAAAAAAATTGTTTATTTAACTTTTGTAAAGCCATGCTTATATCCTGTTTATGATTTGGATTGTATTAAGCAATGATACAAAAAAGATGCATAGAAATATAATTTTTTAGATCAACGAATTGTAAAAGCTATTTTTTACTTACATTCGTTGCACATTTAAAAATTTCCTAGCCATAACAACATGAAAAAACGACTACCAATTTTTATTTTCCTTTTCGGAATAGCTCTTTCTCTTTTCGCCCAAGAAAAATCCACTACCGAAACCCTCAAAATAGATGGCCTAAAAGCCTCCGTAGAAATCATCGTAGATCATTGGGGAATTCCTCATATCTATGCCCAAAACGAGGCAGACTTATTCTTTGCCCAAGGTTTCAATGCAGCAAGAGACAGGCTGTTTCAATTTGAAATTTGGCGTAGGCAATCCACTGGAACTGTAGCCGAAATTTTAGGCGAACGAGAACTCAAACGAGATATAGGGACTAGACTTTTTCAGTTCAGAGGAGACATCAAAGCAGAGATGAATCACTATCACGATAGGGGAGAGTTGATTATCACTTCCTATGTTCGGGGAGTGAATAAATATATAGAGTTGACCGAAAAAGATCCTAGCCTATTGCCTGTAGAATTCAAATTGTTAGGGATAAAACCTCAAAAATGGACACCAGAAGTAGTAATTTCTAGACACCAAGGTTTATTAGGAAATATTGGCGACGAATTGAAAATTGGTCGTCAAGTAGCGATGATGGGCGCAAAAAAGACTAAGGAATTAAACTGGTTTCATCCGAATGAACCTATCCTAGAACTCGATCCAAAAATAGATAAGGCAGCTTTACAAGAAGATATTTTAGGCGTCTATAATGCCTATCGTAGACCCGTTCGTTTCCAACCAGAAGATTTGGTAGCCGATGCTCGAAACGATTGGCAACAATTCAAAAATTTAGCAGCAAAAGATGATATTGAATGGGACTATATCGAAAAAGAAGAACGAGCTTTTTGGGGCAGTAATAACTGGGTAGTCTCAGGCGAACACACCCAAAGTGGCTACCCGATGATGGCAAATGATCCTCACCGCACACAATCCACACCTTCCTTGCGATATATGTCGCATTTAGTCGCTCCAGGGTGGGATGTGATTGGTGGTGGTGAACCCGAAATTCCCGGTATTTCTATTGGTCATAATCAATATGGTGCATGGGGATTAACCGTTTATAGAACCGATGCAGAAGATTTATATGTCTATGAGATCAATCCCAAAAATCCAAATCAGTATAAGTACAAAGGTCGATGGGAAGAGATGTTGGTGATCGAAGACGAAATTCCCGTCAAGGGCAAAAAATCGTATAAAGTCAATCATAAATATACGCGTCATGGACCTGTGGTCTTTGAAGATGGTAAAAAGAATATCGCCTATGCAGTCCGTTGTGGTTGGTTAGAAATTGGTGGATCACCTTATTTGGCAAGTTTGAGGATGGATCAAGCGAAGGACTTTGAAGAATTTAAAGCAGCTTGTAATTACAGTAATATTCCAGGGGAAAATATGGTTTGGGTAGATAAGAAAGGGAATATTGGTTGGCAAGCAGTGGGGATAGCCCCCGTTCGACGGAATTTTAGTGGCATGGTACCAGTTCCAGGAGATGGAAGTTACGAATGGGATGGTTATTTACCAATTATTGCTAAGCCCAATTTATACAATCCAGAAAGTGGTATTTTCTTAACTTCTAATGAAAATGTTACTCCTAATGATTACATTTTCAATGATGCCTTAGGCTTTAGTTGGGCAGATCCTTTCCGTGGCGATAGGGTAGCGGAGGAACTACATTCTGGAAAAAAGCAGACCCTACAAAGTATGGCAGCTTTACAGACAGATTATTATTCTATTCCTGCCAGAGAACTAATTCCATTATTAAAAGACTTAGAAATTGCTGATGAGCAAACAGCAAAAGCGCAAGCAATGCTTATAGAATGGGAGGACTATCAACTAGATAAAAACTCTGTTGAGGCAGGCATCTATGTGGCATGGGAGCGAGCATTAAAGCAAAACATGACGGAGTTATTAGTGCCAAAAGCGGTCCAAGCTTATCATTCTATGCAAATGAAAAAAGTGATAGATTGGTTGGTGTTACCAGATAGTAAGTTTGGGGATAATCCAATGCAAGGTAGAGATGAATTCTTAGTGGCAGCACTCAAAAAAGCAGTCAATTCCTTGAATGAAAAGTTGGGAACAGATATGACGAAGTGGCAATATGGGCAAGAAAAATACAAGCATATTTATTTAAAACATCCAATGAGTAATGCTGTGAAAACGGATATGCGAAAGAAATTGGATGTCGGTCCTGCACCAAGAGGAGGTAATGGTTATACGGTTGGGAGTACAGGAGGCAGAGACAATCAACCGAGTGGTGGATCATTCCGTATTATCGTCGATTGTGTAGATTGGGATGCCTGTTTAGGCACGAATAGCCCCGGTCAATCAGGTAATCCTGACGATCCTTTTTATGATAATCTATTTGACATTTGGGCGAAGGATAAATTTTTCCCTGTTTTTTATTCTAGAGAGAAAGTGGAAGGGGTAACGGCTAAGAAATTTAGTTTACAACCGAAGTAGTTCATTTATTTATATAAGTAACCCTTTCAGAGCCTTAAGTTCTGAAAGGGTTATTATTTTAAACGACTTCTTTAATCTTTATTTTTTTATCTCTAAAGACCACGGAGTCCCCTGCCTTTTTTTCATGCAATAGCTGCCCAATCGGCGAAGCCATAGAGATGGCATAGAACATTTTCCCATCCAAAGGTATTTTTCCTAAACCGATAGACATAAAATAATTGCCTTGACTGGTATAGACTAAGCTACCTTTTTCTACCGTAGTACTGGGAATTCTAAAAGGTAATTGCATGAGTTCATTTTGCAAAACTAGTGCTTGAGCAAGTTGCCCTCTGCTGCGGTCTTCTTCCGCTTGCATCATCGCTCTACCCGTTTCAAATTTATCGCCTGCGCTACTTTTGGTTTGATTGCTTTTAGATTCTTCGGCAGATAGAACTGCATGTTGTGCATTATTAACTCGCTTATCAATGAGTTGTTGTAGTTGCTGAAATAATTGTTCTTTAATTGACATGCACCCAAATTAGGCTTTTTTTGGAAATTATGTGGATTTTATTTTCAAGATTTTTATTTCATAACCATTTGGCAAGCAGAAACTTTAATATACGACTTAATTGAGCCATCCTCTTATTTTGGATTCTAAGGAGGTTCAGATATTTTTTTATTTTTTAAAAATACATATTTACACCAGATTAAAGCACTTTATCCTCTGTTTTTATTATTTTTTCAGTAAATTTTACCGTTCACCGAAAATATTGAAAAATAATTAAGGAGTTTTTGGTTTTATTATTTATTCTCAATAATTTACATTTAGTATTTAGATTCACTTCTTAAATATTAACCCACCGATTTAAGTATCATAATAAATAAAATCAATTTTTTAACTTTTCAAAGATTATTAGTTAGGATGTACTGTCGTATAACCCAATAGGCTGTTGCTTTGATGGGTACAATGGCCGCAAATCCTTATGATAGCATTTGGAAAATATTTCAATAGACCTTCTCATGAAAAAAATTACAACATTTACACTTCACATTTTACTGACGAGTTGCTTATTCTTCATTTTTTCATCCAGATTAAGTGCGCAGCCTGAAATGACACTATGGAGGATTGACCAAGCCCACCTCAATAATCACCACGAAGGAACGTCAATCGCTTGGGGTTGTGGGTATGAATATTACATTACCTATACAGGCGTGGAGTCCTCCAAAGAATTAATTTTAGCCATTAAAAACGAAGGAGACCAAGTCTTAACTTTGAACGGTGCTCCAAGTTTTACAGGAGCTAGTTCCAATCAATTTTCTATAAAAACACCACCAGCATCCCTTAGTCTACAACCAAATGAGGAAACACATTTTGTGGTTCAATATATTGCACCCGCAAGCTACGAAGATGTAGAGGCA
>CALDTJ010000048.1 GCA_937924145.1 uncultured Saprospiraceae bacterium | reverse complement strand
AACAAAGGCGATCATGCCTGTGCATCTGTATGGACAGCCGTGTGAGATGGATAAGATTATGGCGATTGCTCGCAAACATAATTTGAAAGTAGTAGAGGATAATGCGCAAGGGCATGGGGCAACTTATGATGGTCAAGTGACGGGTAGTTTTGGCGATATGAATGCGACCAGCTTTTATCCGACCAAAAATTTGGGAGCATTGGGAGATGCTGGGGCAATGACTACTAATGATCCAGCATTAGCAGCCGAGGCTTCTAAAGTACGAAATTATGGTTTTGAAAAAAGATATTACTGCAAATATAAAGGGATGAACTCCCGATTGGATGAGTGCCAAGCAGCCATGTTAAATGTCAAGCTGAAATACATGGCAGAATGGACTGCTGAGAGACGTAAAATTGCACGTTGGTACAATGAAAAATTAGCTGGTATTCCAGGTATCATTTTACCTTATGATTTGCCTAAAGCCAACTCTGTAAATCATATTTATCTTATTCGTAGTGAACAAAGGGATGAATTGCAGGCCTATTTAACAGAAAATGGGGTAGGGACTTTAATTCATTATCCAGTGCCTCCACATTTACAGGAGGCTTATCAAGATTTAGGTTATAAGAAAGGTGATTTTCCAATTGCTGAAAAATTAGCCAATACTTCTTTAAGTTTACCACTTTTTATTGGTATGACTGAAAAGCAGGTAACCTATGTCGCCAATCAAATTAAAGCGTTCTGTACAGCCTATGCCTAAAATATCTGTTTTAATTCCTTGTTATTATAATGAAAAAAATATTCCTGTAACAGCGAAGACGTTGATAGCTAATGAAAAGCTATTTACGGAGGATGTTACTTTTGAATATGTGATGGTGGATGATGGTTCTCAGGACAATACTTACGAGGAATTATTAAAATTTCAAAAACAATACCCTGATAAAGTTAAGGTCGTAAAGTTGGCGAGAAACTTTGGTAGTTTCAACGCTATTCTAGCAGGTATGACTTACGCAACAGGAGATTGTAATGTCTTCATTGCTGCTGATCTGCAAGATCCACCAGAGTTGATTCCTCAGATGTATGATTATTGGGCCAAAGGCATCAAATTGGTGATTGCTAATCGAGCAGATCGGGAGGAAAGTTTCTTCCAAAAATTATTTTCAAATACCTACCATAATTTAATAAGAAAATTTGCTTTAAATAATGTGCCAAAAGGTGGATTTGATTTGGTGTTGTTTGATCGACAATTAAAAGATCAGATTGTCAAAATGGATGAAAGTAACACCAACGTATTATACCTTTTGACTTGGCTGGGATATGATTATGTGAACATTCCTTATACTCGTAGAGCTAGAGAAATAGGTGTTTCTAGATGGACTTTGAGTAAGAAGATAAAAATGTTCGTCGATTCCTTTGTAGCTTTTTCTTTCTTGCCTATAAGGATGATTTCTATTGGTGGTTTAGTAGTTGGGTTGTGTGCTATTCTATATGCACTATATATCATTTTTGCAAAAATGACCAACCTTATTCAGCTCGAAGGTTGGACAACAATGATGGTTGTTTTCCTTTTTGTCAGTGCTTTTCAGATGATTAGTATTGGTATTTTAGGGGAGTATTTATGGCGATCTTTAGATGCCTCTCGTAAGCGGCCTAATTTTGTGGTTGATGAAGTTAAAGAGGTTAAATCTTAAAGGAATAAACTATAACTGGATATAAAAAAGGTAGGACCTACAAGCATGTAAGTCCTACCTTTTTTATTAAGATATTCACTAAAAGCTTATCCAAATACCACATCCATACTCTCGCAAATCTTCTGTGATGCCTCTGCTAAATCTGCTGCTTGGTGTGCTGCAGAAACAAAGCCAACTTCATATCCAGAAGGTCCTAAATAGACGCCACGTTGTAATAACTCGTGGTGTAAAACCTTGAATTTGTCCATACTTGCTGGATCAATTTGATCAGATCGTTGAATTCTGTCTTTAGTGAAAGCGATCCAAAAGATAGAGCCTATTTGAACGATATTCACTTCATACCCTTTCTCATCACAATAATCCTGAATACTTTGTACAAAGTTACTAGTTTTAGCGGCTAAATCTTCGTAGAAGTTAGGCGCTAGTAGCTCTTTCACAACGGCTAAACCTGCTGTCATTGCTACTGGGTTAGCCGATAATGTACCCGCTTGATAGACCGAACCCTCTGGTGAAATGTGACTCATGATTTCGTGACTGGCAGCGTAAGCACCAACGGGCATTCCACCACCAATAATTTTACCATAAGTGATAATATCTGGTTCTATTCCATAATACCCTGCCGCTCCTTCAAAACCTACTCTGAAACCAGAGATAACTTCGTCAAAAATCAAAAGTACTCCATATTTATAGCACTTTAATCTAAGACATTGTAAAAAGGATTTATCTTGTAACAATAGACCATTATTCGCAGGAACTGGCTCTATGATTATACAGGCGATATCGTCACTATGCTTCTGTAAGGTTTCGTCTAACAATTTAGGATCATTCAGAGGCAAGACGATTGTTTCTTTGGCAAAAGATTCAGGTATTCCTGCCGAAGTACTAACTCCAAAAGTTGCCAAACCTGACCCTGCTTTTACCAATAAGGAATCTACGTGGCCATGATAACAACCATCAAATTTAATGACTTTGCTCTTTCCCGTCACCCCTCTTGCAAGTCTAATTGCAGACATAACTGCCTCTGTACCAGAACTTACGAAACGCATCTTGTCAATGAATCGGTTGTTTTCTAGAATAAGTTTTCCGATTTCGTTGCCCAACTTGGTTGGTGTGCCAAAGGACGTTCCATAGCCTACTGTTTTGATAATCTGATCTCTAACAGCGGCATGATTGTGTCCCAAAATTAGTGGACCCCACGAACAACAGAAGTCAATATATTGATTATCGTCTTCATCGGTAAACCGACACCCGTAGCCTCGTTTGACAAACAACGGTGGACCAGAAACAGATTTAAATGCACGTACGGGAGAGTTTACACCTCCTGGAAAATATTTTTTAGCTTCTTCAAAAAGAGTAGCGGAATTACTTCTTTCAATTCGATTTTCTAAATTCATATACTTGAATTTTTGTTGGACAAAAACAAAGTGCGAAAGTAGTTCAATTTATGTAACAATTAGGTTGAAAAATTGTAAAAAATTTCAATAATTCTCTAACAAGTTTGATCTTTACCCTTTTTCACTAGAATTGACCAATTTTAAATGCCATTTATAGATACCAACATACCTGATTTAAAAGTTTTTGAACCGCAAGTGTGGCGAGATGATCGAGGTTATTTTTATGAGTCTTATAATCAACAAACCTTCGAGAAAGCAGGAATAGCAAATAATTTTGTACAAGATAATCAGGCATTATCTACCTACGGTGTTTTGCGTGGATTGCACTATCAATTGCCGCCTTTTGCGCAAGCTAAACTGGTGCGTGTAGTGCAAGGCGAAGTATTGGATGTAGTGGTCGATATTCGACCCGATTCTCCAACTTATGGAGCGCACTTCTCTATCCGTTTAAGTGATGCAAATAAGACACAGTTATTTGTTCCTAGAGGATTTGCCCACGGTTATGTAGTGCTGAGTGATACGGCTATTTTTGCCTATAAATGTGATAACTTTTATTCCAAAGCGCACGATGCAGGCCTGTTTTTCAATGACCCTAAATTGAATATTGATTGGCAGATTGATTTGAACAAAGCGATTCTTTCTGAAAAAGACAAGGTACAGCCAAAATTTGGGGATCATAAAAAATTTGCTTAGACTAATTAACTTTTCAGTACTGTACCCTAGTTTTTTAAGATAGTAAAAAATGAGTAAATGACTAGATGGTAAAATGAGTAAATAAAAGGTAATCGGTTCAAAATTAGGATATTGAGTAGCTAAGAATTGTAGTTCACTCCCTACTTGTCCGTTCGCTCCTGTTACGATTATTTTTTTCATCTTTTTGTTATGCTAGAAGCTGTCTCAAAAGACTCGGCATACATTATTTTGCCGAAC
>CALDTJ010000047.1 GCA_937924145.1 uncultured Saprospiraceae bacterium | reverse complement strand
GGAGGGCAAATTATTTTGCGACCTGATGGGGGAAAAGGCCCCTATGAAGTTAGTTTTGATGGTGCTCCGTTTAAGAGAGATGTCACTTATTCTGATTTAAAAGCAGATACCTTTGAGATCATTATTCGGGATGCGAGCGGCTGTGAAAAAACTTTTCAACAAGAAATTGAGCCTGGATCTGATTTGGTTGTAAAAAAATATGAGACTAGTCCTGCAACTTGTATTGGTGTCAATGATGGAGGGGTTGTTTTTGAAACAGAAGGTGGTGGTGGAACAGTTGCTTTTTTCTTCATGGAGGAAGATGGAACAGGAATTTCTAGACCTTATTTTCAACCAGAATTTACAGATTTAGGCGTTGGGAAAAAATATATGCTGGTTAGAGACAGTGAATTTGATTGCCGAATCCCTATTGATTTTGAAATTACAGAAAGAGATCCGTTAGTGACCAATATAGTGAGTCCTCCTCCTTGTGCTGATGATCAAAAAGGAATGATTACCATTTTACCACAAAATGGAGATGCGCCCTATCAATACAGTTTAGATACGAATGCATTTGTTGACTCCAATACCTTCGATGATTTAGACCCTAAGGAATATGTTGTGACCACTTTAGACGGTAGAGGTTGTATGAAAGTTGATTCTGTAAATTTTGGACTAGCCGCTGGTTTTGAGATCACTTCAATTAGTCCTCAGCACGAATCTTGTGCTGGAAGTGAGGATGGCGAGCTTACAATAACGACCAATAGTGCTACTCCTGTCCAGTATAGTATTGATGGGATCAACTTTGAAGATAGTAATATTTTTGCTGGTTTGGCACCAAATGATTACCTCATTTATGCACGATCTAGTGGTTGTCAAGATACTGCTAGAACGACTATTTTACCTGCTAGTCCGATTGGACTTAACGGTATTATTCCTACGATTGCTCTTTGTGAAGGGGATAATGATGGGCAATTGGCAGTAATGGTCAATGGAGGAAAGGCACCTTATTTATACCAGTTAGACGATGGCTCTTTTCAGTCGGATAGTGTTTTTACAGGTTTAGCTGCGGGTATTTATGATGTAACCGTCAGAGATTCCAATTTGTGCGAGCAGACTTATAGGAATATTATTTTGGCTGAACCGACCCGTTTAGAATTGAATTGTACCGATGTGCAAAATGTATCGACTTTTGAAGGAACAGATGGGAAGGTCAATATAATTATTACGGGAGGCGCCTCGCCTTACGATGTACAATTGGTTAATGCTGGTTTTAATAATATAATTTCTTTGGATGGTTTAGCCACCTTTGACAATTTACCAGCAGGAGATTACCAAGTCCAAGTTTTGGATAGAAATAATTGCGCTAGTACTTGCAATTTCTCCATTACTCAACCACTTTGTAATTTTTCTATCAACACAACTTCTACGAACCCGACTTGCTACGACTCTCTTAATGGAACGGTTAATTTGGTGCTACCAATGACCAATAATCCATTGACGATTAGCTGGTCCGATGCTCAATATAATGGACAGCAGACGTTAACGGGTTTAGCCGCAGGTACTTACAGGGTGACCGTAAGTGATCCCGCAGGCTGTGTGGATAGTTTGCAAGTGACGCTGACTGCTCCTGATACATTGAAAGTGGAAATTATAGCAGATAATGAAACGATCTGTGCCAAGGAGACCGCACAATTATCATTGACTACTACCTATACGGACTATTTATGGTCCAATAATAGCAATCTGCCAACTACCTCGGTTGATATAGCTGGAACTTATCAAATCAATGTAAAGGACGCTGCTGGTTGTACTGCCACGGATGCAATTGTCATAAATGTGGTTCCTCAAGATACTTTACGTGAAAATCGTTTTACTTGTGATGTTGCTAGTGTAGGAACTTTTGAGTTAGAAGAACGGGGGATAGATGGTTGTATGGACATGATTGTTAGAACTTTTGAGTTAGCCCGAAAAGATACGACAGATCTAGAGGCTACGACCTGTGATCCTGCTCAAGTGGGGACAGTGCCTACCATGTTGATCAATGCCTTTGGTTGTGATAGTTTGATTAGGACAACCTACCGATTATTGCGCTCAGACACGACTTATCTCACCCAAACCAGTTGTCAATCACAGGAGGTCGGTACTAGCAGAATGATTCTGTCAAATGCAGTCGGTTGTGATAGTGTTTTGATTATTGAAACTAGTTTAGATCAAACGGTAGAACAGACTTTTTTAACTGATTTTACTTGTAATCCAGCTAGCGTTGGCAATGATACACTTTATGAGCGCACATTTGGAGGCTGTGATAGTTTAGTCATAACGACCTTTAATTTGCTGCGTTCTGACACGACTTATCTCACCCAAACTAGTTGCCAATCCCAAGAGGTTGGTACTAGCAGAATGATTCTGTCAAATGCAGTCGGTTGTGATAGTGTTTTAATTATCGAAACGACTTTAGATCAAACGGTAGAACAGACTGATCTAACTGTTTTTACCTGTAATCCTACTGAGGCAGGAGTTGATACTATTTTTGAAAATACATTTGGGGGTTGTGATAGTTTGATTATTACGACTACCATTTCGAGTGTCTCAACACCTACTCAATTGATGGCTACTACTTGTGACCCTGCGAATGTGCGAGTGGATACTTTCTCCTTATTGAATCAGTTTGTTTGTGACAGTATCGTGATTGTCAATACGACTTTGGCAGAATCGCACTTTTTACCTTTAGTTGAAGAAACCTGCAATCCACAAGATACGGGATTGACCACCCAGTTTTTGATTAATCAATTTGGTTGTGATAGTATAGTGGCTACCCAAACTAGTTTGGCAGCTATCAACGACTGTTCTATTGGGTTTACAGCATTAGCCGATACCGTTTGTTGGGATGCCTCAATGGGAATTGTTGATATTAATATTAATGAAGGAACTCCACCTTTCGATTATTTTGTGATGAATGATTTTTTCGGGGATACGTTACAACGTGGAGTTATTGATGAGATGAATCAGCAAATCAATAATATTCCTGTTGGACAATATGCCATCGTATTGGTGAATCCTCAGAATATTTCTCAAAGAGAAAGAGTCCAAGTGGTGCAAGCTGCGGAAATAGATATTCAAGCAATATTTTCTGATTATAATGGTGCAGCGATTAGTTGCGAAGGGGAGCAAGATGGTAGTATTAATTTGATGATAAACGGAGGAACAGGCCCATATACTTATCAATGGGAGACAGGTGAACAAGTAGCAAATTTGCAAAATTTAGCTGCTGGAAATTATACGGTTACTATAACAGATGCCGAGAACTGTACAAGCATGAAGTCTTTTGATTTATCAACTTCTGATGAATTAGGGATTGACTTTCAAGCCTTTAGCCCGAGGTGTTTTGGCGATGCGGTTGGGGAAATTACAATTTACGATTTACCAAATGCTAAAGGGAGTGTAGAATACTCATTGGATGGCACTTTATTTCAGCCTATTGGTCAATTACCATTTACCATAGAAAAATTAGCTCCTGCGGATTATCAATTATTTATTCAAGATGAAAATGATTGTCAGGCAAGTACCGATTTTTCTATTCCAATGCCTAATGATAATCAATTAAAGCTGGGACAAGAAAAAGACCTCACATTAGGCGATAGTTTAATACTTATCCCTACTGCTAATTTTGAAATAGACCGTTTTGAATGGACGGCTAATGTACCACTGACTTGTGCAGATTGCTTAGAACTTAAAACAGTTCCCACTAGGGCTGGACAATACGCTTTGACTGCTTTTGATGCCAATGGTTGTGCTGTTTCTGCTTCTATTAATGTGAATTTGAGTAAAAAAACGGCTGTTTATTTGCCAAATGTTTTTAGTCCAAATGCGGATGGTTTGAACGATGTTTACCAAATCTTTACAGACAATTCTGTCACACAATTGAATAGTTTCCGTATTTTTGATTACGAAGGTCGATTGATGTATCAAACTTACAATCGAACACCTAATGACTCAACTATAGGCTGGAATGGTGAATTCAATGGACAAAAAATGTTGCCTGCTGTTTTTGTTGTTGTTGTTGAAGTAGCAATATTAGACGGAACAACAGAAGCGTATTCACAGACTATGACCTTGGTGAGGTAGCCCCTGAAATTATAAAATTTAATGCTTAAGCAACTCCAATTTATTTTTATATTCCTTATATTTTTATTTCCTCAATTAGGCTTTGCCCAATCTATTGATACAACCCTCCAATTTCAAACCGTTGAGATTAATGCACCTCGCCAAAAATCCTTTAAAACAGGTACCAAAAACACCAATTTTTCTACCTTTCAAAAATTAGCGAATACTACGCA
>CALDTJ010000046.1 GCA_937924145.1 uncultured Saprospiraceae bacterium | reverse complement strand
CACTAAAACACCTATCATTGATTTAGGATATGGTATTTCTCAATTTTTACCTATCCTTATGAAAATTGCCATTATAGCAGACGCATTAGATTATCAATATGCTGGTATTTATTACTATACCAAAGAGTTGATTAATGCTTTGGCAAAAGTTGATACACAGAATGAGTATTTAGTCGTTCGATCTCTTTCAGAAGGAGATATTAGTGAAAATGTCAAAGAATTAATCATTCCTACGCCATCCTTCCCTGGCGCTGCTCCTTATCGACTGTTTGTAACAATTCCTAGAATATTAGCACAAGAAAGTGTAGATATCGTGATAGAACCTCGACATTTTGGGCCATTCAATTTGCCAAAACACATTAAACGGGTTACGGTTATCCATGATCTTTCTCCCCTAAGATTTCCTGAATGGCATCAATTTGTAAGTCGAAAATTACAACAACTCTTTTTACCAAGTATTCTAAAAAGAGCCGATCATATTATTACCAATTCAGCATTTACCGCTCAAGATGTCATTGATTATTTCCCTTTTACTGCTAATAAAACTAGTGGTATTTTGTTAGGGAAAGAAGATTTTTTTCAACCAATCAAGAATGATAAAGTTTTAGCAAAATATGCTATTACGGCTCCCTATCTCCTACACACAGGAACGATTGAACCTAGAAAAAACTTAACATTATTAGTTAAAGCATTTGAAGCAATCAAAAGGGCTCAAACTACTGATTTACAATTAGTTCTAGTAGGAAAATTAGGCTGGAAAAATGAAGGACTTGTACAATTAATTAATAACTCCCCTTTTCAAAAAGATATAAAATTACTAGGCTACGTTGAAAGGAATGAATTGCCTGCTTTATATACTGCTGCTACTATTTTTGCTTATCCTTCTCATTTTGAAGGTTTTGGCTTACCCGTTTTAGAGGCGATGTCTTGTGGCACTCCTACTTTGGTGGCTAATGTATCAAGTCTACCCGAAATTATTGGGGATGCTGGTCTGACTTTTCAACCTAATAATCAAGCTGATTTTGTTGAAAAAATAAATCAACTACTCGATAATGAACCATTAAGGCGTACTCTATCTTCAAAAGCATTGGCACAAGCGGCTAAATTTAATTGGGAAAAAACCGCTAGGGCTACGCTTGCTATTTTTGAGCAATTGATGAAGTAAAACATTTTCTCCCCTATCACTTTCTCAAGGTTTTAATAATTTTCTTTAAGTGCTATACTTTCTGCGGCGACTGAAGTCGCTGGTACTATAAAAAAAGCTCCCCTCCAACTGTGTGAAGAGAAGCCATCCCAAAAACCGATTGTCTTGTATGTCTTTGGATTAAATTCCGTAAAAATAAATTACTTAGATGCTAAGTTTTAAAGTAAGCTCCTCTTCACCGAGATGAAGAGAAGCCATCCCAAAAACCGATTTAAGTATAATCTTAAAGATTAAATTCCGTAAAAATAAGTCACTTAAATGCTAAGTTTTAAAGTAAGCTCCTCCTCACCGAAGTGAAGAGAAGCCATCCCAAAAACCGATTTAAGTATATGTCTTTAGATTTTAATTCCGTTGAAAACTATAATATCAATATCATTAAATTTTACTGGCTGATATTGATATTATCATTGAAAAATTCAATGCTAATAGGTTTTAAAAGTAGCTCCTCCTCACCGAAGTGAAGAGAAGCCATCCCAAAAACCGATTTAAGTATATATCTTAGAATAGTACAGCTTTTTGTACTATGTAAATTTTAAATTCGATTGTCAAGATTAAATATATAGTCCTATGTGTTCTTTTAACCAAAAAGTTTGAAAAAACTAGATAATCCTGGACAATAACTTTTGTAAATCTTTGAATGTCTGGTTATTGTCTAAAATACTTTCTTTATAAATTCGGTATTAAATTGTCTTATTATAAACTTGATTTTGTGAATAGTGAGCCTCTCTTGAAAATGCCTAGCATCAAAGAAAGGCTCACTAAACTCAAAAGTATTTTGTATCAATTAATGATACTTGGATACCGAGGCATCCAAGTATCATTTACAGTAATATTATTCGATGATAATCATCTTCTTAGTAGCTACTTGATCAGCAGACTCTAATTGATAGTGAAGTACTCCAGTCGCACCCAACTCATTTGCATTTAAAGTTACTTGGTTAGCACCTTTTGCATAATCAGCAGTGATTGTCTTTAATACTTTACCCTGTACATTCATAACCGTCAATGTTGCAGATCCAGCAACTGGCAAGTTAAAGCCAATTACAGTTTCACCATTGAATGGGTTAGGAGAGTTCTGACCTAACTCAAAGCCAGCAGCAACCTCAACAGCAGAGAATTCTAGATTTACATCTAATAAATCACCGTCAGTGTTGTATGCTTCAGCAGTAGTAATGTCAGAGCTTACAGATACTAATTCACTTAACAATCCAGATGCTGTTGCATTGAATGTCATAGAGAATAATACATCGTTAGCTGTCGCTTCACCGTTCCAAGAAGTTGCAATTAGACCTCTTTGAGCTAAATTAGTGTTGAAGTTAGCAGCTTTCACTACTCCTTCTTCTAACTTATCAAAGTTAAGTCCTGCAAAGTTCATTGTGAACTGGTATCCTTGAGCAGTCTCAATGTCCGCTGATCTGAAATCAACAGTTACTGTTTCGCCTGCTTCAACGAATCTGTCCGTTACATTGAAGTTCAATGTACCGTTAGTGCTACGAGTTTCAGCGCCCAATAAGCTGTTAGCAGCTGCATTTCCGTTAACATCACCGATTTTTACACCGACAAAGTTTACATCCATCATGTTGCTAGCTAATTGACTGATATCCATAAATTCTGCAAAGTCTTGAGCAGCAGGATTGCTTGTAGATGCAGCAAAATCATGCTTAGCGTCTACAAATCTCCAACTGTCGTTATTTGAGAATTCAGTATTGATGTTCAAGATTAACTGACGTAACTGAACCATATCAAAAGCAGTGATAGAACCAGACTTATTAACATCTGCCGCTATGTACTTGTATGGAGAATCGAAGGTAGTGATACCTAAGATGTGCTTACTAATTAACACTAAGTCAAAAGTAGATACTCCATTTAATGGGTTCATATCTTTCACAGGAGTTACTGTGTAATCTGCATCAGTATTCAAGTCGAATTGGAATGTACCGTCAGCACCAGTAGTCATTGACTCCTGCATTGCTCCCGTTACTGATACTGCTACCTGCTCTACGTTTTCTCCGTTAGGATTAACGATTTGACCAGCAACCATACCTTCCTCTACAACTACAATACCACTACAATCAACTCTGTTTGCTTGAACTAATACATAAGTCTCAACAAAATCATAGTTTCCTGCTGCATCAACAACATAGAATGTGACTGTTTGAGTACCTACGTTATTACAAGTTAATGTAATGCTTTGGCTCAATGCTTGTACTCCTGCTAAATCAGTAGGTCCAGCTGCTCCACCTCCAACAAAAAGGTAAGTCTCTAAATCTTTCTGATCTGTACAGTTATCAAAACTATTTTGGTCTAAATCATTAGCCCAAATATCAACCGTTCCTCCTTCGCCTAATTCGATAGCAATACCGTTTAAGACAATTGGAGTTGGCTTCTTACAATCTGTGAATACGAAGTCCTTAGTCTCTCCTTTAGAATTTCCACAGCCATCAAAAGCCCAGAATTCTACTGTATAGGTAATACCTGGTTGTACTACATAAGGGAAAGCAGCACCATCTCCTTCTCCTGCAAATACACCATCTTCATAGATCTTCCATTCGAAGTCTGATAAAGCTGTACCAACACAGTTAGTTGCGCTTGCAGAGAATATTCTGACAGTGTCACACTCATACGCAGGAGCTCCTGGAGTCTGATCTTCCTCATAGAAAGGAGCAGGGTCTCCAACACCTACGATACAAGTATTTACGTCATTGATAGTTACTGTAGGAGCATCCGTTACGTATAACTTAATAACCTGAGTATAAGTATATCTACCTACACCTTCGTTACCAGCAGATGATACAGTTGCACCAGTTGCAGTATTACCTACTACTGTTGCAGGATCACCAGCAGTGTATACACACCAGTTGATTACCTCGTAGTGTCTTTCAATCTTCATACATACGCCGTCACCTACTTCAAAAGTATCAGCAGTAACTTCTAATGCCCAAAGATCACAAGATCCATTATCAATAATATCATCAGCAGTTGATGGAGCTGGAATAGTAGAATTGCTACAATCCAAATCAATATCTGCTGGGAAATTTAAAGTCCAATCAGCTACATAAGTTACAGTAATTAACTGCTCTGCCCATGTAGAAGAATTTGGCTTCCAATCGTTTGCACGGTAACGTCTTCTTGCACGTAATGCACCACAATCTTCTTCAATTAATTGATACTCTTGCTCAATAGTTAAAGTACCACAAGAAAGATTGTCTTGACAATCTGGAGCTCCGAATCGAGTATTATATACTTCCATCAAATCACCAGTTAATGGTTGCCATTCAGAATCTTCCATCTGTCCGTCACCATCAGCATCTGTAGATGCTCCTAGTTCGCCTGTGTGGATGTCCTTACAAGTAAGTGACATATCTTCCAAGCTTGTACAAACTGGTGGAATCTTATCTTCAGCAGTGATTGTTGTCCAACAAGTATTGGTGTTACCCTTATTGTCAGTCACTCTCAATTCTACTAAAACTTCTTCGTGTACATCTTCACAAGTAATGATTACGTGGTCAGCCCAAGCATCTCCACTATCCATAATTCTGATTTCACGAGTAGCAATTCCACAAGCATCATTACTTCCGTTGTCGATATCTCCGATTTCAAGTCTTGCGCCTTCATCAGAAGGTACTGAAACGTTGAATCCGTTTTGACAAATTGCTGCTGGTGCAGTAACGTCTTTGATTTCAACAATCTGGAAAGATGTATCATTCACTAATTGCTCATGACAAGCATCTTCTGCAATCCACATTAATCTGAATGAATCACAATCTAATGCTGTTAATTG
>CALDTJ010000045.1 GCA_937924145.1 uncultured Saprospiraceae bacterium | reverse complement strand
GCTAATGGCATTTGAATCCCTAAATTGACAACTTCTTGATCTAATAAATCACTGAAAGAATTACCAAAATTTTCAGCCGTTTGGGTCAACCCAAAGCGACCAAATAGATTAATATTGAATCGATCTTTTTTGGCTTGTTCTACTTCTCCTTCTGCTTGCACCAATCTTCTTTCAAAGTTGACGGAATTACTTCGATTCATTCTCGCAAATTTCAACGCCTTTTCCGCATCAACCATAAATGTAGGAATCGTAGTAGGCGTTTCTAGTTCAAAAATAACCGCCTCTTTGATTCCCAAATGATTTCGTAGCAATTCGGTATTAGTTTGTACATTTAGCCCTGCTCGTGCTACCTGTGCATCCGCATTAAGTGATTGTAATTCAATCTGCAATAATTCTGTTTCTGCAATTTTCCCTACCTCAAAACGACCTTTAGAAATATTAAAAAGGGTATCGGCATTGACCTTATCTTGAATCGCCGCCTCTAAATTTAATTGAGCAATCAATACATCAAAAAATAAATTGGCCGCCTCGAAAGCTACACCTTCCACCTCTTCCGCATATTCCTTCGTTCGCTCCGAATATCTGAGTGGTTCGATTTTTTTATTCCATTTCAATTGATTGTAAGCAAATAAAGGTTGAAAGAAACCAATAGAAATTGGAGCAGATAAATAGGATTTAGTATTGTCGCTACCTTTATTAAACAAATCAATTCGCTCTAACCCCGTTGCCGCAAAAATAGAACCGCCAGTTGCTGTTATTTGCTGTTGCAAACGGACATCTAAACTAGTAGACATCAACGATCGATTAATAAAAACATCCGTTCCGTCAGGTAAAGTAATTGGAGAAATAGAGCGATTCAAATTAGGTAAGGTCGCATCTAAATTAATTTGTGGCTTGTAGTCTGCCAAAAATGACTGATATCTCCAATAACTATTGTTCAAACGAGTGTTGGCAATCAAAACATCAGGCGCATCACTTTGCGCTAACCCTATAACTTCAGGTAAAGATAATTTTAAAGTCTTTGATTGAGCGTTTAGAAAAATAACGTTCAAAAATATAACAGCGAAAATGAGTTGGGTACGCATGTATTCGAGGTGATAAGGAAATGAGGAAATAAGGTGATGAGGACGTTTGGAATATAGTCTTTAGTCTTTCATTAATCCGAACGAAGTGCTTTAATCGGATCTAGTTTAGCCGCTTTTTGGGCTGGGAATAGGCCAAAAACTAGACCGACCGTCGCAGCTACACCAAAAGATAAAAGGACGGACCAAGTAGAAACAATCGTCGGAATATCCGCATAAGAGGCGATAGACTTTGCAGCGACTACCCCTAAAATAATGCCTATAATACCACCAATTAGACTAATAAAAATAGCCTCAAATAAAAATTGTAATTCAATATCTCTTTGATGCGCACCTAAGGAACGGCGAACACCAATTTCTTTAATTCTTTCCATGACGGAGGCAAGCATAATATTCATAATCCCTATACCACCAACTAGCAGGGAAATACCTGCAATAACCGCCAAAACGAAGTTAAAAGTCTCTTGGGTTTTCTGTTGTTGTTGGAGTAATAATTCGGGTACTTCTATTTCAAAATCGACTTTGCCACCATGCTTTCTTTTTAGCAATCTAGCCATGATGTCGGCAGAGGCTTGTAGTTTTTTAGAATCTTTTACGCGGACCACTACCCTATCCAATTGATGATAATTTTGGGCAGCATCACTACCTTCATCCCATTGGTCTTCTTTCAGATCACTTTTGCTGACCAAAGATCTATTTTTCAAACGTAGCAAAGTGGTATTAATCGGTGCATAAATATCTGCGTTATAATCTCTAATACCCAGATTTGCCAGACTTTCTTTGGTAGCAATCCGCTTTTCTAAAACACCAATGACCGTCAACCAAACATTTCCACATTTGATCTTTTTACCAATCGCTTTGCCATCACTGAAAAATTTCTTTTCTATGGTTTTACCAATAATACAAACAGGTTTACCGTCTTCCTCATGCATAAAATGGAATGGTACCCCTTTAGCGATTTTTAAATTATTCAATTCAAAAAAGGCATTGGTCACCCCAATACAGCGGCCTCTTTGGTGCTTTCCGTCTCGAACGATATTTAATGGTAAAACAATTTCAGGGCTAATCTCTTCGATGGTTGGTAGTGCAGCCGAAATCGCCGTTACATCTTTAATCGTCAAACCTGGCGACCAAGGTTTTTTCTCTTTTTTACCTTGTTGTCCATCATCCCCGCCATCATCATCTGGAATGACACTTTTGACAACGATATTATTCGTTCCGATCAATTTCATTTGATCTAAAATAGATTGTTTGGCACCTGTTCCTATGGCAAGCATGGCAATGACTGCCCCTACGCCAAAGATTATTCCTAGAGCGGTCAAAATGGCTCTTAGCTGATTAGCCATCACGCCTTCTAAGGCTAGATAAAAATTGAAAAGTATCCGTTGCATGTTCGTTGCTGGTTACAAGTTGCTAGTTGTTGGTTGCGAGCAGTAACTAGCAACCAGCAACTAGCAACCAGTTTAGTTAAAGAAAATCACTCCACTATTTCCAGCAGATTGAGTTGGCGCCTCCACATCTTTCATCTGCTTACGCTTTTCTTCCATTTTTGCTAACCGTGCTTTTTCTCTTGCCTCTTGCTCCATTTTTATCTTCTTTTTGATCGCAGGATCTAGAGGTTGAAATGCCATATCTTTCGAATTGTCGGGCATTGAAAGGTAAATATTATCACCATCTTGTAAACCAAAGTCGATAATTACAGCGTCGTTATTCGAAGGACCAGTAATTACTTCTTGCTTTAAAATTCGACCACCTTGTTCTTTAAAAACATAAGGTAAAGAATCACTGTATAATGCCTCCAATGGAACAGAAATTACATCTTTTAGTATGTCCGTTACAATCTCGTTGCTGGTCGTCATGGCAGGTCGTAGAATAGAGTCAACGCCTAACATTTCTATATTGACTTCAAAAACTTTAGCATCATATTCTCTTAATTCTTCTCCGATATTTGCCACACTTACGACTCTACCGATGTATTCTTCATCTGGAAAAGCATCAATTTGAATGCTTACATCTTGTCCTTTTTCCACATTACTTACATCCACCTCATTGACATAAGTTTTAGACATCATTTCTGATAAATCTGGCAACTCTGCCACGATTGGATTCCAAGAAGAAACTTGTGAGCCTGACGTTACTTTTCCTTGCCAAGTTTTCGCATAAATAATCATCCCGTCTTTCGGTGCTTTGACCGTAAATTCACCTGCTAGCTTAACCAATCGTTCTAATTTGGTTTTATTTTGTTTTAAATCCGCATTGATCTCAGCAATCTTAGCTACTGCTTTCTCTTTTTCTAATTGATATTTAGCCTCCGCTTGTCTAAAATCTCGTTCGTTTCGTTCTAGATCGATTTTCTTTTGTTGAATGACTGCTTGCGGTTCGTATTTGTTTTGTTCTAACTCCAATAATTTTTCATTTTTGGCAAATTGTAAATTGATTAACTCGTCTCGCAATCCTCTAAGGGTAATTGCCGTATCAATTTTTCCTTGAGCCAATTGGGTTAGAATTTTGTCTATTTCCGTTTGCGCATCCCCCATTTTATTGGATATTTCGGTCCTATCCAAAGTAGCTACATAATCTCCTTCTTTGACTATAGTTCCTTCCGCCACCATATCTTGAATAGTCGTTTGGTGAATCCGTTCTGCACGCATACCAGAAGGGGCCTTAATCTGTACCGAACGTTTGGCCTTCAACTCGCCTGTAGCATCAACTTTTAAAGTAAATTCTCCTTTTTGGATGGCTGTTTTAATATCAGATTGTTGCTCGGGGGTACTCCCACTAGTATAAAAATAGTAACCACCTAGAGCAACCAATAACAAAATGGCTGGCAATACAAGTTTTTGAATAGACATAACGGGTGTTGGTTTAAAGGTTAAATTCAAGAAAATAAATGGTCAATGACTAAACATCAATTTTCTATGTATCATCTAAAACACTAATGTAACGCAAATTATCAATTTCTCTATCTGTTCGTCGTCATTTTAACAATCATTAACAACTTTAACGTTAGATGCATAAAAAGTAACACTTTGGTGGCTAATCATTAGCATTTGGCTTAATTTTTGTTTTCTTATAAAAGTAAGTTTCAGTTATCCTATCATCGTATTTACTAATTCACATCTACCATTTTTAGGGTATTTTCATACCCTATTTATAGTATAAAAAAGTTTTCGGCTTAAATATTGCAGTAACCTTAAGTGTATTTTCCATCGTAAATTTCCATCGTAAAAAACAATTCTCTCAATTATTTTATTTGGTTGTGTCTCTGTGGCATTCTACTAACTAACACTTCAGTTTTCAAATTCACAGAAGTTACAACCAAAGTCCCATTCGTATTAATACCTACCTTATTATTCTAAAAGCCCAAAAATCAATGCGCTTTTGGAAGTCAAGTATTCCCAATTCGTGTTCATGTTTATCCATTCACCCCTGGCAATGGATTGTTCGTTTTAGTAGTTGCTAGCCAACTACTTGGTTTAGTTTTTCAAGGGGTTACTCATTAGTCGTACGTTTCCATTGTCCGTTCCTGGGTAAGTATTGGAATGACTGCGATCATTGAAGACTGCGATTTATAGAGTAGCCCCGTTTTTTATCAATAAAGAAAACCAAGTCTTTTAAAAATAAGTAAGGGTATTATATACGGCATGTTCCTTCGGGAAATATGCCGTTTTTTGGTTAAATTGAAATGTAGAAAATAATTCCGATAAATCAGAACAGGTAGGTAGTACACTTTTGAAACAAGGCGGTTGTGGAAAACAACCGCCTTGTAGGGGGTTATAGAGCGGATGTTTCCCACATCCGCCCAATTTAAGAACCTCACTTTCTTTAATTAATTCCAGTAAAACCAAAAGCCTTGAGATAGCCTTTCTCCTCATAGGACTTTAGTTCTACCTATTTTCAATAATTTTAGCTATTTTTGATAATATAATATCATTCTAAATTTGAGAAAACGAATCTTGTAAAAGGCTCATACCAAAAGTAAAATTAATGGTCGATTTAATAAAAACAACAAGTTCAATATCGCTACTTATATTGTCCATATTTTTTTATCAACCAATATTCCTATCTGCTCAAAATACAGATAAACTATTCACTCTCTTAAACGCAGATCAAACCAATATCCATTTCAACAATCAATTGGAAGACACCAAAAATCATAATATTTTAATCTATTCTAATTATTATGGTGGAGCAGGCGTTGGCGTTGGAGACCTCAATAACGATGGTTTAGCAGATGTGTTTTTTGCGGGTAATTTAGTGGCAGATCAATTATATCTCAACAAAGGTAATTTTGTCTTTGAAGACATTACCAAAAAAGCAGGTATAGTTGATAATGGAGGTTGGTCTTCAGGAGTGATTATGGCAGATGTCAACGGTGATGGTTGGTTAGATATTTATGTAACAAGAGAACTATATGATGGTGAACCCGAATTGAGAAAAAATAAATTATACCTTAATAATGGTTTAGCTAAAGGTGACAAACAAATAACTTTTACAGAAAGTGCAGCTGCTTACGGTATTGATAATTCGGAACGAACTCGGCACGCTACTTTCCTTGATTTTGACAAAGATGGAGACTTAGATTTATTCTTATTGAATCAACCGCCCAATCCAGGTGACTATTCTACTTTTTATGGTACCGAATTATTACAAGAGCAATATCGACCAAAATTATACGAAAATAGAGGGGACACTTTTGTAGATATTTCTGAGCAAGCAGGCTTTGATAAAACAGGTTTCCCGAATAGTGTAACCGCTAGTGACTTGAATGGAGATGGTTGGACAGATCTTTTTGTAGCCAATGATTTTTGGGTCGGTGATTGGTATTATATCAATAATGGAAATGGCACTTTTACAAATAAAATTCAAGACTATGCTCGACATACTTCCTTTAGCAGTATGGGGATCGATGCAGCAGATATTAACAACGATGGATTGCTAGATATAGGCGTAGTAGACATGGTAGCAGCCGACAATTATCGACAAAAAGCCAATATGAGTGGGATGAATCCAGCCGCTTTCTGGAAAGTTGTGAACGATGGAGATGGTTATCAATATATGTTCAATATGCTACACCTCAATACGGGCGAAGGCCAACTGAGTGATATTGCACAGATGGGAAATATGGCAAATACCGATTGGAGTTGGTCGATTTTGATGCCTGACTTGGACAACGATGGATGGAAAGATATCTACATCACCAATGGACTAATGCGAGATATTCGAAATAAAGATGCGTCCAAAACATTTCCAAAATTCATCGAATCAGCTCTACACAAATTCATTCAAGAAAATCCTAATCCAGAAAATATTAGTGTTTGGGACATTGTGGACATCAATGAGGCATTGGCTTTAGTTCCCTCTGAAAAATTACAAAATTTTGTTTTTAAAAATAATGGAGATCTTACTTTTTCTAAAAAAACAGCAGATTGGGGTTTAGACCAAAAGTCTTTTTCTAATGGTTCCGCTTATGCCGATTTTGACAATGATGGAGACTTAGATTTGATTGTCAATAATATCAATGACAAAGCCTTTGTTTATAAAAATAATACAAATGAAAAACGAGGAAAAAATCATATCCGAATCGCTCCAATAGTAGATAAAAAAGGCGTAGTAAAGTTTGGTACAAAGGTTTGGGTAACCACCGATGAAAGCACACAATTCCAAGAAATAACAGGTGTTCGGGGTATGTATTCTACGAGTGAAACCGTTGCGCATTTTGGTTTGGGAAAGACATCAAAAATCAAAGAAATTAAGATTCGTTGGGCAGATGGTAAAGAACAATTACTTAAAAATGTTGACGCCAATCAAACCATTTCTGTTAAGTATAGCAATGCTAAAGCTGTAAAAGTTAAAGACACAAAAGTCAAGTCTACTTTATTGCAAAATATAACCGAAGAAATTGGCTTAAATCATCGACACGAAGAGAATGTCTTTGATGATTTCAAACCACAAGTTTTACTCCCTCATAAAATGTCCACCTTTGGTCCAGCCTTAGCAACAGGAGATATTAATGGTGATGGATTAGACGACTTTTATATCGGTGGTGCAGCGGGGAAACCAGCGAGTTTATACCAACAAAATACCGATGGTAGTTTTATCAAAACGAACAATCCTGTATTTACAACAGATAAGCGTCCTGAAGATGTTGGTGCTACTTTTTTTGACGCTGATGGCGACAAAGATTTGGATTTATATGTGGTTAGTAGCGGCAATGAAACCAAGCCAAATAATAAAGCCTACCAAGACAGATTATACTTTAATGATGGATTAGGGAATTTTGAAAAAAGAGAAAATGTGTTGCCTGACCTAAAATTTTGTGGTTCAAAAGTCTGTCCTGCCGATTTTGACAAAGATGGAGATATAGATCTTTTTGTAGCAGGTCGGCATATTCCTTGGGCTTATCCTGAGCCAGCAAGCAGTGTTTTATTAGTTAATGAAGGTGGTAAATTTACAGATGCGACTAGCGAATTAGCGCCCCAACTGAAAGATATTGGTTTGGTCAATGATGCAAAATGGTTTGATTCAGATAATGATGGTTGGTTAGACTTAATTCTAGTTGGCGAATGGATGTCTCCTACATTGATAATGAATGAAAAAGGGCAGCGATTTTCGATGGATAAAATTGAACCCTCTTCTTCCCAAGGTTGGTGGTTTAGCGTAGAAACAGCCGATATGGATGGCGATGGCGATGAGGATATTATCGCAGGAAATTTAGGACTGAATTATAAATACAAAGCTACAGAAAGTGAACCTTTTGAGATTTATTATTATGATTTTGATGATAATAATTCTAAAGATGTGGTTTTGACTTATTATAATTATGGTATTCAATATCCACTACGAGGCAAGCAATGTTCTTCAGAACAAATCCCAGAAATCAGTACTAAATTTAAGACCTACGATATTTTCGCCTCCTCCAATGTTAAAGAAATATATGGCGATGATAAACTAGAAAATGCGCTACACTACGAGGCGACCTCATTTGCGAGCACCTATTTTGAAAACTTGGGAGATGGAGAATATGCTGCACATCCATTACCTCAAATGGCACAACTTTCTTCTATTAATGATTTTATCATCGATGATTTTAATGGGGATTCAAGCTTAGATATTTTACTGGCTGGTAATTTATATAACGCAGAGGTAGAAACTACTCGGAATGATGCAGGCTATGGCTTATTATTAGCGGGTGATGGTAAAGGAGAATTTGAAGTAGTCAATCGAACAGCAAGTGGCTTTTTTGTGCCTTATAATGTAAAAAATATGGCGACTGCTCGAAGTAGGAATGGTCAGTTGATTTTAGTGGGTTGTAATGATGATTATTTGCGGGTGTTTAGGAACAATGATAATAATGGAGATTTGGCGAAATAATCCTTATTTACATAGATGACTATACGTTTTTCTACAATCGTAAAAGTCTAATTTTCTTAGCCAAATTAATAATAGAAGGATTGTCATAATCTTCAAAACGTAAAATATACATCGTAGCAATTAGACTAGAAATCGTCATAAAATGCCTTTCGAAATTTTTATATTCAGCTTTGGAGTATTTAATTTTCAGCGAGGCTTGTTTGGTCAAAGTATTATGTCTGCCGTGTACAACATCACATAATTGATGGTACTCATATTTCAAGAAATTGCTAATCGCATTGGGCTTTACTTCTAATCGCTCAATTTTTGAATTAAAAGTCTTGATGTATCTAGTTGTAAAAAAGTGATGGTCATTCACAAGGGCAGTCACGTACATTCTAGACTTCATATTTTCATTAATCGATAATTTTAGTTCAATCGGATGGTCATAGTAGAAAAAAGCGTGGCATAATAGTTCTAAAATATTTCGTAAACCCGAAATACCCAATCGAGAATACCCAGAAATAGAACTATGAATAACGGCTACTAATTCAGATAAAATTTCATTCCAATAAAATTCGGTTCTAGTATTTTTTTGCACAATCTTTTCAGATACTTCTAGTACCGTGTACAACCCTTTTAGCACTTCGGTCAAATCGTTGTCCGTCATTGTTCTTTTTTGAATAGAACTCGTCGCTTTGATTATTTGAACTAATGATTGGGTGGTAAAAGACATATATGGATTTAATGGTAATTTTGGGGAACTAGAAGGCGGTGCTTTAAAAGCACCTCCTTCTTTTAAGGAACAAAACGTTTTTCCTTTCTAACAGTAAAAGAAAGAGATACTTGCAAAGCATCGCTTTCTACTGATACGGATAAAAAATGAAATGGCTGAAAAATTGGAAAAGAGTCTACTAAATTAGTACGCCTTTTTCTATAAATTCTTATAGTAAAGTATATGATTTTCAAACGATTGCGCGCCATGAAAAAAGTAGAGGATAAGCTATTTGATAGTATTTATCCTGAGGACATCCGAAAACTATCGGAGGATCATTTCACTCCTATAGAAATGATCAAAATGGCTAGTCAGTTTTTGGTGCAAAAAGAGGGAACAAAAGTGCTAGATATTGGTGCAGGTGCAGGTAAGTTTTGTATAGTTGGGGCAACTTGTACCGATGGGCATTTTACAGGGGTAGAAATAAGGGAAAGACTTCATTCAGTTGCAAGTCGCATCGTACAAAGTCGCAAACTAACGAATATTGAATTGATTCATTCTAATATCACTCAAATTGATTTTACCAAGTATGATGCCTTCTATTTTTACAATCCTTTTTTTGAAAATATCATGTCGCTTGACAGAATTGATACTTCAATTGAATTTAGTAAAAATTTGTATAAAGACTATTCTAATTGTGTAAAAGAAAAATTAGACGCTTTGCCTTTGGGGACACGATTGGTCACGTATTATAGTGCTTATGATGAAGTGCCTAAAAGCTATCGTATTGTGGAAAAAGTGGAGATACAAAAGATTACGATGTGGGAAAAAGTCGTTTGAAATTTAAAGGATATAAAAACTATACTTATACAAAAAAGGGTAAAATGTTATGCACAACTCTCTGAGTTGTACTCCAAATTGGTATGAACAAAAAACTACTTAAAAAATCATGAAAAAATCTATTGAATCCACCTGCCAACGCTGCCTGTCTACCTTTCAATGTAAAGCAAATGATATTGTGGCTTGCCAATGTGCTACAGTTACGATTTCTAAAGCCACTCAAAAATATTTGAGCACGACCAATTATGGTTGCCTTTGCAAGAATTGTTTAGTTGAAATCAACCAACAGCTTGAAAAAAGTACTAACCAGAAATAACAAAGGCCCACTAACAAGTTAACGGGCCTTCATTTTAAGTTTTATTGGCGAATGTTATATCACAGAAACATTAACTGCATTCAATCCTTTTTTTCCTTCCTCTGTTTCATACTCAACTTTGTCACCTTCAGTAATTGTATTACCGTTTAGACCAGTTACGTGAACGAAAATATCTTTTCCACCATCTTCCGGCTCGATAAATCCAAATCCTTTGCCGTCGTTAAAAAACTTTACTGTACCTGTACTCATTATTAAATTATAATATAAATGGGCAAGGTATAATCTTAATACCTTTACCTCTGTAATATTACACCTTCTTAGTGAAATTAGTTCTAATTTTATGATAATATTAGCATAAATAAAGGTTTATCATCATTTTAAAAAAGAAAAGAGCCGTTTTTGTGCTATTTTCACGTGTTTTTTCAAATAAATCTTGCGGCTAAATAGTATGAAATTTTCTAAAATTCATATAAAAAAACGGCATACTCCAAATTGGAATACACCGCTATTTATTCGTATCAAATTACAATAGATTTTTATCTTTTAAATCAATTTCCAACCATCTCGATACTGTCGTCCAACAAATTGATTGGCATCTTCAAAATTGGTGATTCTAGTATTTTCACCATCCCACAATAATTTTTTACGACCGTAAAATTCTTTTCGTCCACGCTCTCCTTCTTTGGCCAAAGCATAACTTCTAATCGCCAAATTCCCCATCAAAACAGTTTCTGTCAATGGACCTGAATAGTCGAAAGAAGACGTCAGTGCTTGATGTTCTTTGCTACCAAATCCAGCTTTACAGGCTTGCGTCCAAGAATATTGATGACCATGTTCTGGAAATGCCTCTGTTGGAAATTTCTTTTCGTATGCTTCGGTCATGGTCAAAGTAGGTTCTCCTTTTCTATACAACTTAGGTGTTCTACCATAAGTTCCACAAGTCATAATCCCTTTTTCACCAACCATAATAACACCATTTGCCCCACCACCTACTACTTCATCCGTTGGAATTAAATCTGGATGAAAAGGTCGAATACCGCCATCATACCAATTCATCGTCACAGGCGAATCGTTAATAGCCGTCTTGGGGAATTTTACCTGTACGTGCGAAGATGGAGGACAGCCTTCTGGAATATGTTCTGGCACCCAGTCCCTCGTAAATACTTGTCCAACACTACACTCTACCTCTGTCGGATAAGCCAATTGTAAGACTCTAAATGGTGGATCAATCAAATGACAGCCCATATCTCCTAATGCACCTGTACCAAAATTCCACCAACCTCTCCATTTGAAAGGATGATATAGCGGATCATAATCCACCATTTGGGCAGGACCAATAAACAAATCCCAGTCGGATTTACTCAAATGCTCAGGCATCGGCGTTCCTGGTTTTGGCACAGGAATCCCTTGTGGCCAAACTGGTCGATTCGTCCAAACTTCTACGGTATGCACATTTCCAATCAACCCAGCATTGAACCATTCCATCATCTGTACTTGCCCAGGATTGGAGGCACCTTGGTTACCCATTTGACTCACGACCTTATAGTTCCTAGCACCTTCTGTCAATTGTCTAGCCTCATAAATATTGTGGGTCAAAGGCTTTTGTACATAGACATGCATACCTAACTGCATAGCCGTCATCGCTGCTACACCGTGTACATGATCGGGGGTAGAGATCGTCACTGCATCAATTTCATCTTTCATCTCTTCGAGCATGACTCGAAAATCTTTGTAAAATTTTGCTTTTGGAAATTGTTCTCTAGCTCTTTTTGCTTGATTGACATCAATATCACAAAGTGCTACGACGTTATTTGCTCCATTATTCCATGCATTTTTAATGTCGCCGAATCCTTTACCACCTGCTCCAATCGAGGCAATATTTAGCTTGTCACTTGGGGCAACAAATCCTTTACCGCCAATGGCACAACGGGGAAGTATGAAAAAACTACCACCAATTAAGGCGCTCGATTTAAGGAATTTTCTTCTGGTTGTATTCGCTTGTTCTTTTTTATTCATTTTAATATTTTTTTATTGGTTTTATGCACGCAAAGACGCAAAGTTTTATAGAAGTACTTTACTAAACGTAAGGTAGGAAATAGCCAATAAAAATTAGCTTATACAGATTACTTTTTTGAATTTTAATGGTTTAAAATAGAGACATTACGGTAAAACTTTGGGTTATTATTGTTTCTGGGCTTAAAGAAAGAGGTGCTTACAAAGCACCGCTTTCTATGGTGCTCGCAGAAAGCGGTGCTTTGTAAGCACCTCTTTCTTTTAACTTGACATAGGGAAATACTTATTCTACAAAAAGATACCCAAAGTTTTCGCCATAATGCTAAAATAAAAAAGGCGACCTTTTTTGAAGATCGCCTTTTTTAAAAAATCTATTTTTTAAACTATTGTATATCAAAAATTTAGCTAATAAAAAGCTTATTTTATGATAACAATCTCTTCCGTTCTTACCCCTTTCTCCGTTTGAATCATCATATAATAAAGACCACTAGACCAATCTGTTACCGCTACTTCTAAATCAATATTTTTATCTGTAAATGGACGTTGCCAAACTTGCTGTCCTACTTTATTCATAATTAAAATAGAGCCAGTTTGAACGTCAGTAAACGCAACATTTATATCAAAATATTTATTGGCAGGATTTGGATAAACTTGTAAAGATTCAATCTCTTCTTCCAAATTATTTAAAGCAGAAACCATATCAATTGTAAACATTGCAACATCCGTACAACCGTTAGCATCTGTAATCGTCACACTATAATCACCATTCTCCAAATTTGCTAAAGAAGAATCTATTGCAATTGCCTCCCCTGCCCATTCGTAAGTATATGGCAATGTTCCACCCATTCCAACTAAGACCAACGAATCGTTAATCGTATCTAGAGCAATCGTAGGACTTTCTATTCCAGTTACAACGACGGTATCTGCATTTTTACAACCATTATCAGTATTCGTCACGATAAATTCGAATAAACCAGCACCACTAATTTCAACGGTAGGCGCATCTCCACCTGTTACAATATTTCCATCTTCGGTACACCAGAAGTAAGTAAAGTTTGTGCCGCCGCTGACCATTCCATCAATAGTTAAGCTGCTATTATCACAAAAGAATTGTTCAGCAGCACCAGCCTCAACAGTCGGTTTAGTTGTATTCGTAGAGACCATAATACTTGCAGAAGTAGTACACCCAGAAGTGGTATCCGTAGCGGTTAATCGGTAGGTTCCAACGGCGTCTACCATTGGGTTTAAACTAGTGGCATCTCCAATGATATTACCGTCCATCGTTTCCCAAATTGTAACAATATTATCAACCATATTAACACTTCCTCCTAAAGTTAAAGTATCATTATTACAATCTAACTGTAAATTATTACCTGGATTAACGGCTGGTAAATCCGCATCGGCTGTTACTTCGACCAATGCTGAAGAAGAACAATTTGAGAAGGTATCTACAATAGTTAATTGGTAAGTTCCTACAGCATTGACTTCTGGAGTTGCTGTATTTGCACCGCTAACAATATTTCCATTTTCAGTAGACCAAGTATAAGTCAAATTAAATGCTTGATCCGCACTCCCTTCTAAGGTAACTGAAGTCGTAGAACAATTTAATTGCTGAGTCATACCAGCATTAGCTACAGGTGCATCTATATCTTGAGAAATATTGATTGAAGAAGAAGCCTCACAACCTGATAAAGTATCTGTGACCGTTAAGAAGTATCTCCCAGGTGCATCTATCGTAGGCATTAGGGTATTTCCTCCTGCTATGATATTTCCGTTTTCGGTAGACCATGTATAAATGATATTTTCACCAGAAGAACCATTTCCTACCAAAGTAACGGAACTAGTTGCACAAGTTAATTGTACCGCATCACCAGAAGCTGCAAATAAATCACTGGTAGTTGCTTGAACAACGACAACCGATGCACTGGCATCACAGCCTGTCAATGTATCCACAATATTCAACATATAAGTCCCAGGAGCACTTACCGTAGGCATAGCTGTATTATTTCCTGCTGCAATAATACCATTAGAAGTTGTCCAGCTATAGGCTAGATTTTCGCCTATGCTATTACTTCCATTTAAAGTTAAACTTGCTGTACCACAACCTAGGGTAGTTGTCGATCCTGCATTTGCTATTGGTGGGGTAACAGTCGTTACCGTCAAGGAAGCATTGCCACTACAACTACTTAAAGTATCCGTAGCGGTCAAGGTATAAGTACCTGCACCTGAAATAGTCACTGTAAGTAAAGTTGGATCACTAGTAATCTGCCCACCTTCTGTAGTCCATACATAGACAATATTATCTCCCATAGCCGCATTCCCAGTTACTTGAACCGCATCGTTACTATTACAACCTATCTGTATATTTTCTCCAACTGATACATCAGGAATAGAGGCATCTTGAGTAACCATGACCATATCAGAAGCTGTACAGCCAGAGACCATATTCGTAATTGTTAAAACGTAAGTTCCAGCAGCATCTACAGTTGGCATCAAGGTAGCGTCTCCACTTACAATATTACCATCAGTCGTTGTCCATAAATAAGTAAAACCGGCTCCTTCAGAACCACTTGCGCTCAATGTTACAGCCGTTGTCTCACAACCTAAAATTGGATTGGAGCCAGCATCTACCACTGGCAAATCTGCATCTTGCGAAATAACTACAGCAGCAGTCGAAGTACAGCCAGAAAGCGTATTCGTGGCAGTTAAAGTATAGGTACCAGCAGCATCTACTGTAGGAGTTAAAGTAGTTGCATCACTAACAATATTTCCATCGGCAGACGTCCACAAATAAGTAACCGTAGCTGAACTATCACCAGTACCATTAAGCACCAAAGAAGTAGCTGAACAAGTTAAAGTTGCTGCACTACCTGCATTAATTACAGGTAAAACAGTATCTCTTGTAACTACTACCGATGCCATTGCAGTACAATTATTAGCCGAATTAGTAACCGTTAGCACATAAGTTCCTGCTGCATCAACCATTGGAGTTAAGGTATTATCTCCACTTACGAAATTACCATCAGCCGTCGTCCAGAGATAAGTAATATTGTCCCCTGTCGATCCTGTACCATTTAAAGTAAGCGTTACATTATTACAATCAAGTTGCCCGTCTACACTTGCACTTATCATAGGTAAATCTGCATCTTGGGTCACCAAAACAGTATCCACCGCATCACAACCAGTATCTGAATTACTAACCGTTAAATCATAAGTACCAGCACTAGAAACTGTAAGCATACTCGTAACTGCACCACTCATGATGCTACCATCAGCCGTCGTCCAAGTATAAACTATATTTGCGCCTTGGCTACTCCCACTTCCATCTAAAACCGCGGTAGTATTCGAACAATCAATTAATTGATCAGCACCTGCATTAGCCGTAGGTCTAATTACATCAAAAGTCACTATTGCCGTATCAACAGCTGTACAGCCATTCGCTCTATTAGTAACCATTAGAATATAACTACCTGTGGCATCAACGACTGGACTTAAAGTCGTATCACCTGATACAATATTACCATCAGTAGTTGTCCAGAGATAAGTAACACCAAGTCCAGCAGAAGTATCAGAAGCATCTAGTTGAACACTTGTTGTATTTGTATCTGCACAAGTGACCGTTATATCTAAGCCAGCAGCAGCGATAGGGGCTCTAGTATCTTCCGTAATCGTAAAAAAATTAGAACCTGTACACTCATTGGCATCTGTCACCGTCACACGGTGCATACCAGCAGCAAGACTAACAGTAACAGCTGTATCTCCCGTATCCCATAAATAGGAAAAAGGAGCAACACCACCGCTTACACTTGCAGTCGCACTACCCACTGGGTTATTACAATTTACATTAACAAGATTAGCTATGCTAACTCCTATTTCAGCTGGCTGATTAATGGTAACCGTTGCCATTCCTGTCATACCCTCTGCATCAGTAGCAGTCACGGTATATCGACCGATTGATAAATTAGAAATAGAAGCAGTCGTAGAATCATTAGACCATTGGTAAGTAAATGGTTCTACGCCACCAGTTGCACTGATCGCTGCGAAACCATCGTTTGCACCAAAACACGATAGATCATTAGCTTCTAAAATTGTTACCTCTACGGGTAAAGCAGTAGCCACTTGAAAAACATGAGCTGTTTGACTACTCACCATTAAGTCATTGCTACTACCACCACCGTTCCCGATGATACTATTAATATAAACTTTAATAGAATCATTAGCGATGGTAGAAGGGGCAGTCCAATCTACAGTCCAAGCCACAGAGTCTACCCCATTAAATGATTGGGCAGGACTATGATCTAAGTAATTTTTTCCACCAGTTTCCTTTACTGCCGCGCCGTTTGCAGGATTTGTCATGTTTCCTGCATTATTATCAGCTCCATCCAAAATCACCATTTGGAAGCCCGCTCTACTAGGAGAACCTGCATTCACTTTTGTCACTACACTTATGCTGTAAGTCGTATTAGGTATAACTACATCTGGTAAACCTTGCAACGTTACAGCACCGTCGAAACTAGCATTTCCAGTAGCATGACATCGCGTACAATTCCCCTCTCCAGGAGCGCCCGTATCTTGGCTAGATAAACCACTTGAGAAAGCGTATAGTAAAAATAATACAAGAAAGACAGCGTAGATAGGTTGAAGTTTTTTCATACTGGGTGTTTGAGGTAAAATTATTTACCTTCGGTTTTTTATAAAAAATAAGTTTTCTGATAAATTTTTAGTGGTTCAATGTTAGAAAATATCTAAAATTAATTCGATTACAGTATTTGTCAAAAAACGAAATCATATAGCTCGAAAGCCATTCCATTTAAGCGGAAAAGAGAATTTTTTGTTTCTTTTTTATTGAAAATCTACTAGTTATGTATATGAAAATACATTTATATAAAATAGTCTCGAATATAAGATAATTTCAGAGAGCAGTCAGTTACGATAGTGAAATACATTATTTTTAAAAATTTTTATTTTAAACTATATTTTTAAACACAAAAAGTATATTTTGTGACGTTTTTATGACAATTTATTTATTAATCACAAAACCCTATTAACTATGCCTACTAATTATTACATGTTCTTCATCGCAGCCTTAATTCCTTTAATTGTAGGAAGTCTGTATTATGGCGATATGCTTTTTGGTAAAAGCTGGAAACGCATCAATGGACTTACAGATGCTGATTTGGATGATGGAAAATTACCGATGATACTTGGACTTACTTATCTTTTAGGAATAGTAGCAGCCTTTTTCGTAAGCAGTTCTGCGATTCACCAAGGCAATGTTCTTCAAATGATGATGCCAGAGGTGATGGAATCAGGCAGTGCAGCCCAACAACAATTTAATGACCTAATGGCTCAATACGGTGATCATCATCGCAGCTTTGGTCACGGTTTTCTACACGGTGGTATTATTGCGCTTTTTGCAGCTTTGCCGCTAATCGGTATCAATGCATTATTTGAAAGAAGAGGATGGAAGTATATTTGGATTCATACAGGCTATTGGTTTATCACGCTTGGTTTGATGGGTGGTTTATTATGTGCTACGCTAGAATATGCTCCTTTAAGTTAAAAGAGAACCGCAAAGAAACAAAGCACACAAAGGAAATTCACAAAGATTTTACTTATTTTTTCGGCACTACGGTGAAAACTGTGGGTTATTATTTTTTTCGTAAAGAAAGAGGTGCTTACAAAGCACCGCTTTCTATGGTGCTCGCAGAAAAGCGGTGCTTTGTAAGCACCTCTTTCTTTTGCTTGGATTACGGGGTCACTTCTAGTGCCCCGTAATTTTGTTAAAATCAGCGGGGCACTTGAAGTGACCCGCTGATAGTCCACAGTATTTGTCTAAGCCCCTTCTTTCTTTGTAAAAACGCTTTGTGGTCTTTGTTCCTTTGTGGTTTAAAATAAGTCGTTGAAAACTGATGACTTTTCTCACAACCTCTTATCTTCGCAAAATGACTTTTGCAGATAAAATTTTAGATTTCCACAAAGGTTTAACACCTTATAAAAGACTTCCCAAAGGAGTCGAAGTACTCTTCCCTTTCGACAACTCTGAGACGCAAGCTGTTATGTCAGCTTTTTTCAAAAAATATTTTGATGATAATAATGAACGGACATTGATTTTTGGTATCAATCCAGGTCGATTTGGTGCGGGTATTACAGGTACGCCGTTTACGGATCCTAAAAAATTGGAAGAAATCTGTGGTATTCCTAATAACTTTCACAAACGAGTAGAACTATCGGCAGATTTTGTCTATGAATATATTAATGGATTTGGTGGTCCAGATTATTTTTATCAACATTTCTACATCACTTCACTCTGTCCCTTAGGTTTTATTAAAGATGGTAAGAATTATAACTATTACGATGCTAAACCACTAGAGAAAGCCGTTGAAAAACATATCATTCATAATATAAAAACACATTTGGATTATGGTTGTAATCCCAAAGTTGCCTTGTGCATGGGGCAAGGAAAAAACTACAAATACTTTAAGCAGTTGAATGAAAAGCATCGCTTTTTTATGGAAATCATACCGCTACCCCACCCTAGATGGGTGATGCAATATCGACGAAAACAAATGGAAGAATTTAGGGATGTTTTTGTGGAAACTTTTCAGCGGGTTTTACAAGCATAGTACAGACTTACGTATCAGACCTCGAAGGTGTCCGATACGTGAGTTCACTCGTTTATTATGATTATCTATACTAAAATATGCCTACTTAACCTTTTGGTACAAATACATGTTTCCATCCGAAGGAGTACCATCTCCATACATGTATTCATCACAAAACTGATTAATATACAATTGATGAACGAAGTGGTCAGATAGTAAGTTAAGCGAAAACAAAGTACCTTGATTACGCTGTATTTCTTCTATTTCCCAAGAATGTGTCATGACCGTATCGACGTAACCAGAAGTAAATTGTAAGGTCAATTCTTCTTCCTCAATAATAAGATACCCACAAGGTTGCGAAACTTTTGGTACCCAACCTTCACCATGACCAATTAATTCCCATTCACCGATCAAGTTTTTTTCTATATCAGTTTTACTAGTCAAGGCATTATTGGTACAGCCGTTCATGATAGTTCGCTCGTAGTTGTCGATAAGACCATCCATGTCTTCATCAATTTGCTCAAATGTACAATTATAAGGAGTCATCATCCTATCTTTATTTGTACAAGCCATAAACAATAAAAAATTGATTAATAAAGTAGCAATAGCTAAGTTTTTCATGTCTATAATTTAAGGTATTTTTTTAAAAAAAGTAGCATTACGGTGAAAAGTAATACATATAGATAGACAGGTAGTTTTCTTCAAATGGTTGGGTCTAGAACTTGATAAACATACACTATATATTCTAAAAGACAAAAGCCGTTCATTATATGAAAATGAACGGCTTTTTTTAGGCTATTAATCTAGTACAAGATAACTTTTTCAAAATACCTTTTGTCGTTTAAGGCATGGCACCAATAATCAATCCCATAACGGTTAAAGTAACGACCCAATAACCAACATTGATTGCGATTGTTTTAAAATCTAATTGTTCAAATAAAGAAACAATCACCAAGATAGGCATCACGACCACCCCTGCTAATTGTGCTCCATGAAAAGCAAAATGCTGAGTACGAGATAAGACTAACTCTTCGTGTCCACCGCCAAAAAATGCTACAAAAACGGATAGGATTAAAGCCATCAATAAAGTCAGTCCATACCTCAACGCCATATTGCCAGATGCCATTTTCTCATTCGTCATACCAACACCTCTCATCCAAGCATTGCCAAAAGCCTTTGGGTTGTACCAAAGAAAACCTATTACTAAAGCAGCTACGCCTGCTAATAAATGCGCTACTATATTCATTATTTTTATTTTAATAGTTCTTTAAAAGAAGGTTAGAATTAACTGCCAACTGTCGGTAATGCAGCATCTAATATACCGCCCATCAATGCTAATGTCACTGCCCAATATCCAAAGTTGATTAGGAAATATTTAAAACTTCTCTGTTCAAAAAGTGCCTTATTAGCAATAATTGGCATAGCAATAAGAATTGCCATAAAGACACCGTGAAAAGCACCGTGTCCAAAAGTGTCACCACTTGGTTCACCTCCAAATTGAGATGGATGATTCACAAAATAGGAAAGTGGCAGAGTTAAAATAAATGCCATCAATAAAGAGACACCGAAGATAACTGCCATGTTTCCACCAGCCTGTTTTTCTTTTGTCATACCAATCGTATCCATCCACGCAGGTTCAAAGGTTTTAGGGTTATACCAAAGAAAACCAACTATCATTGGTACGATAGCTGCAAGCCCTTGGGCTAAATAAGGATTCATAAGTAAAAGTTTTGTTTTGATAAATAAATGTCATACGAATGTAATGAAAAGATCAAGAACAATGCTTGTTATGACATTAAAATCTCACGTTATGCAATATTTAAGCAAAGGATAATCGTATGATAACTGACTGAATCGTCAAATATGGAAGGGGAAAATAGGTTATAAGTAAGCAATAATTAGAAGGAGCAATTAAGTAAGTGAAAAGTCAGACTTCTCACTTCCTAAGCAGGTAAAAGGCAAAAAAAAACGAGAACCTAAGTTCTCGCTTTTCTGATATTTTAAAGTTGACAAAAGAAATGATTTGTCGATATTTAAAATAGATTAAGCTACTTTAGCAGCCTTCTTTGCCGCTTTAGCAATATTTTTTGTGGTCGGTCTAGACTTACCATTAGATCCACTCCAAACTTTTCCTTTCTTAGATTTTCTGTCTCCTTTACCCATAATAATAGAATTTTAATAAATAAAAATTAATTTAGTATCCATGGCTCTACTTTATCAACAGACTAGTTGATCGCCAGAGAAATTAGAAGACACAAATTTATCCCCTATCTAAACCTTAATCAACTTTTCGAGAACTTTTTTTTCAGCTATGTTTTACGAAATTTTGCCTTTCTTAAAAAAATCAGCATCTTTAAGTCAACAAAAAAAGTATTTAAGTAGTAGCTATTGTTTTGCTCTAGCTCCTAAAACCACTTATTCTGAACAACTAATACTAAAATCATGGCTACTACCACACAAAGTAAGAAGCAAGAAATCCTCGACAAACAAAAGAAATATCTATTCCCTAATCATGTTTTATATTACACAGAACCGCTACCAATTGACCACGGCGAAGGTGTATTTTTATGGGATACTGAGGGAAATAAATATTTAGACTTTTTCGGTGGCATTTTAACCACAAGTGTAGGTCATAATCGCCCAGAGATTAACCAAGCTGTTCAGAAACAGACAGAAAAAATAATTCACTCTTCTACCTTATATCCAAATGAGGCACATGTTAACTTGGCCGAAAAAATGGCAGCATTAACACCAGGAAAATTGCAAGTTTCTTTCTTTTCTACCTCTGGCACAGGAGCCAATGAAACAGCTGTTACACTAGCTCAAACACATACAGGTAACCAAGAAATCATAGCCCTAAGACATGCTTATCACGGTAAATCAGCGATGGGTATGGCATTGACAGGTGTTGGTACTTGGCGAATTGGTGGAACAGCGGTTGCAAGTGTTAAGCATGCCTTAAACCCATATTGCTATCGTTGTCCACTGAAAATGACTTATCCAAGTTGTGGCGTCGCCTGCGCACAGGATATTGAGGACACGATTAAGACAACAACGTGTGGAAAGGTTGCTGCCTTCATAGCAGAACCAATACAAGGAGTAGGTGGTTTTATTACACCACCAGCCGAATATTTAAAAATAGCAAGTGATATTGCTAAGCATTACGGAGGTTTATTTATTGCAGATGAGGTCCAGACTGCTTTTGGTCGTACAGGGGAAAAATGGTTTGGTGTAGAACATTCTGGAGTAGAACCAGATATTATGACGATGGCAAAAGGAATCGCCAATGGGTTTCCATTAGGCAATACCATGACTACGCCTGAAATTGCAGAAAGCATGATGAATGCACAATTGACACTCAGTACATTTGGGGGAAATCCAGTTGCTTGCGCTGCTTCTTTAGCTACTATGAATGTATTAGAAAAAGATGCAAATCCAGATCGAGTCGCTCAATTAGGGAATATGTTAAGAGCAGGTTTGGAAAAAATGAAAGAGAAATATACCGTTATTGGCGATGTTCGGGGTCGTGGTTTGATGCAAGGCATCGAATTGGTCAAAGACCGTACTTCAAAAGAACCTGCACCTGAAGCAACGAAACATTTATTTGAGGTAACGAAAAAATTAGGTTTAATTATTGGAAAAGGGGGACTTTATGGAAACGTAGTGCGGATCGCACCACCAATGACTGTTAATGAAGAAGAAATTGCAATGGCTTTAGATGTTTTGGATAAGGGGTTTCAAAAGGTGCAAAAAGCCGTCTAATCAAAAGGTAACAATTCTAATACAAAACGCCATCCTCCTATACGAAGATGGCGTTTTGTACTTTTATATTAAAAGATCTTTTTGTTAAAAAAGATTAATCAATCAGCTTAAAAACAAAAAATTCTAGCATTTTTTCTAACTCTGCGGTATCCCCGCCTTCCATTTTCAAATCTGTCAGCTTTGGCAAATGTTGTGCAAAATACATCTGATTATTAGACATTTCTAGAAGATTGCTAGCCAGTGTTTTGGAATAAGGAAAATCAGGATTTACCTCAACAATAATATCTCCAATTTTCTTTACTAATGCTTTGTAAGGCGTAAAGAAGCCCATTTCGTTTTCCTTGTCAACTTGGTTGATATGGTATGCCTTTATCCCCTCTTTCACTACAATATTGTGTAGTAAATCACGATCAATGTATTCGGCTGGAGTAGCCAATCGGATTGTATCAATAATAGTTTTTATTGTTATTTTTAATTTTCTTCTAGGATCGATAACATTCATAGAATTGAAATCAATTCTAAATCGAACCCATTCCCAATACCAAGAAACAAGATAAACTAGTAGAGCGTGTTTATTTTCAAAATATCTGTAGATAGATGCCTCTGTAGAACTCATAGCGGCAGCTAATTTCTTAAAAGTGAAACTCTCAATACCAATTTTATCAATCAAGAGAATTCCTTCTTGAATAATTTTTTTGCCTAACTTCGTCTCTTGAGGATCCCGAAGGTAGAGGTTAGAATTTACCTTAATTTGAACAGAAACGGCCATAATTGAACTATTCATTTCCTTAAATAAAATTACAAAGTTAAATGAAAAGATAGCTTTACTATAATTAATAAGCAAAAAAATATCTTTAAATAAAGTTTTACCATAATTACAGTTCCCATCATTCGGTATCAATTGTCAAAAATAAGACCAATTAATGATCGGCTAAGCCTAATAAAAGTGGAGCGGCAATTTAGGGAAACCGCCGCTCTCACTTAGGGGAAATATATTTAGATCTTTAAATTAGTCTAACTCAGGAGGATAAATTGTAGGCTTATCCATAAGGAAAAGATTAAATCACCTGAATAGGAGCTTTTCCACCTTTATGACTAGCGACAGCTAAAGTTCGCTCAAAAGTCTTAACAGGATTCTCTCCTAGTCCTTTCAATCTTCTGTTAATCACTTCCACTTCAATATCTCTATATTTCGCACCCTCAACAAAATCTTCAATGATTTCATTCACATCATGCTCAATTTCTACACAACGACTAGCATCAATAATTACTTTAGTGTTATTAGGCATTTGATCTAAAGTTTTCAAAATATTTGCCTTATTCAAAAAGGTAACATCTTCTGACAACTCTAGTCGAATCACTTTCCCATTTGGGCCTTCTGTTACGTCCAATAAGTATGGCTTCTGGTAGTTCTTATAAAGGATATAGAAAATCGCAACAACCATTCCTAAACCAATACCCATCAATAAATCAGTGAATACAATTCCTAAAATAGTTACCATGAAAGGGATGAAATATTCTTTTCCTGCAGCATACATTTCTTTAAATAAAGATGGTTTTGCCAATTTATACCCCACAAGGAATAGAATAGCAGCTAAACTCGCCAATGGAATCATATTCAAAAGGCTAGGAATCAACATAGCACTCAAGATCAACAAAAACCCATGAATAATGGCAGATAACTTAGTCTTACCACCAGACTGAATATTCGTAGAACTTCGAACAATTACTTGTGTCACAGGTAGTCCTCCAATTAATCCAGAGACAATATTACCAATACCTTGTGCTTTCAGTTCTAAGTTAGCAGGACTCACTCGCTTGTAAGGGTCTAACTTATCCGTTGCCTCTAAGCATAGTAAAGTTTCCAAACTAGCTACCACGGCTAAGGTGATACCTGTAATATAAATCGCAGGGTTGGTGATCTGAGTAAAATCAGGGAAAGTAAACTGTCCAAAAAATCCAGAAATTGAATCCGCAACAGGAATACTTACCATCTGATCGGGTTTCAAAGCATAAGCTGAATTGTTTAAAACTACACCCAAAACGATAGCTACAAGAACGGCTACAAGTGGTCCCTGAATAATTTTAGTAAACTTTTTTGCTTTCATGAAAGGTCGTTCCCACAAAATCAAAATAGCCAAACAGATGGTAGTAATAATAACTGCCCCTATACTAATTGCATCTAGCATATAAAATAATTCAGAAAAGGTATTGTGCCCATCTGCTTGGTTGAAGGCTAAATTTCCTTCGTAATCTTTGTCATAGCCAAACGCATGGGGAATCTGTTTGAGGAAGATGATAATTCCAATACCCGCCAACATTCCTTTGATGACCGAAGAAGGGAAATAATAACCGATAATACCTGCTTTCAAAAAGCCAAGAACTAATTGAATAACGCCACCAACAACTACCGCCATCAAAAATATATCGAAGGCACCTAAGTCTTGGATTGCTGTTAAAACAATCACTGCAAGACCTGCCGCTGGACCACTAACTCCTAATTGAGAGCCACTTAGTACACCAACAATAATACCCCCTACGATACCAGCAATGATACCTGAAAAAAGAGGCGCGCCCGACGCTAGTGCAATCCCTAAACATAGGGGCATCGCAACTAAGAAAACTACTAAACTTGCTGGGACGTCATCCTTGAGATTGGAAAACATTCCTGGTTTCAGATTTTTTAATTCATTCATAACACGAGTAATATTTAATTTTTAATTGGTTGATTACACAAATTTGGTTGATTATATTAATTATATTCCTATACCTAACAAAAAAGATAGTTAATTGTTCTAAAATTACTTTTTTACTTTTCAAAAAGATAGTTTTACTATCATTGCTTAACAAAAAAAATACTACAGCTCAAAGAACTATAGTTGCTTAATTTCCGTTGATTATTTTTTTTTCATCACTATCGAATATTTAGAGCATTAAATTTTGATTTTGATTTTGCAAGTAAAACTATCAATTCAAGTACAAATATAATAGCAATACTATTATTAATACAAGTTTATTTTAAAAATTTTAATAAAACTGTCATTATCAACACAGAAATGACACTAATGTTTAGAATTCTTCTATGCTATCTCTCCAAAGAATTTGGCACTTTGGGCTGAACATCCCCATGTGTGCAATCTTTTCTACTCCATAGTCTTGTGGCTTTAGCATTATTATCTCTAAGTCTGTATTAGCAAAATCCATTTTATAATGCGGAATACATCGTTCGGTAGCAATTAAATCATCAATTGTGAAATAGGCTTTGATAGGTACTTTGACTTCATGGTAAAAATGTTTGATTCCTCGATTTTCCATAATCTTATGATGTGGTAATCGACGAATCCCCCAAGACCACCAATCCCATGTGACCCCTCTAGGCCAATCATTGCCCATGCCCAATTTGCTTGCGGGAAAATAACCATGTCTCAAAACAGTGAAAGGAAATACGGTTGCCCAATTAAGCCCCATTTTCCATCTACCTTTCGCAGCGTTGTTTTGCCAATTGCCATAAGATGGCACAAAGGCAACAACCTTATCAATTTGGTTGATATTATCAGCGAGACCAATAATTTGTCCGCCCATACTATGCCCAATGATATATCTTTTATTTTGTGGATGTTTTTCAACCATCCAGTCGATTACGGCAGGAATATCTAATTGCCCCCAATCAATGATAGAGGCTTTGAATCCTTTCAAGTTTTCGGGAGCGGACTCCCCTACTCCACGATAATCGTAGCTGAGTACATCATAATTTTGCTGGGCAAGCCAATGGGCAAATCTTGAATAAAATTTTTGGTCTACACAGGTGCCTGCATTGATAGCGACGATGCCTTTAGGGTTTTCGTTTTGCCAATAGGTAGCTCCTAAATCATATTGATCCCTAGCTTTGATAATGATTTTTTCGCCTATAATTTCCATTTAGCAATGATAGGGAATTCTTCTCAGGCAGAGGAGTATTTTTTATTTTTTTTGATTCCGATAACTATTGGAAAGAGACGCTGACGATTATGATTTTTTTATATTTTTCATTATTAACAGCAATCATAAGTATTTATTTATCAACAGTTTTGAATATACTTTTAGTGAGAGTCTTTATATTTTTTAGGCACTCCGGTGAAAAGTATGGGTTTATAGCACACTTTTCATCGTAGTGCCATTTTTTAAAAGATTCCAACTCTTATGAAATCGCTTTATTTTAAAAGGTGAGCAAAACTCTCTTGATTATAATACCAAACTAACCCTAAAATAGCTACTATTATCCACCACCGATAAGCTAGCCAAAGTATCCAAGCATAAACGGCAATCAGTTCAAAAATATTCATGGCAAACCATTCAGTATTTCCTGATTTGAAAAAATTTCTATTGACGGATTTTAAGCGTTTATCTGGATTATTCGAAATGCCGATTTTAATATGCATTTGCATCCATTTAAA
>CALDTJ010000044.1 GCA_937924145.1 uncultured Saprospiraceae bacterium | reverse complement strand
ACCTGAGCATTTACATTGGAAATGCCCATACAACACCAAACAAAAAGAACCATCAAAGTAGATTGTCCTAATTTAGACATCCATCTCTGAGGCTGAAATAGCGTAAAACTCGCTCTTTTCATAGGATTAGTTAATTTTGGTTAAAAGAAAAAAGGTTAAAAAATTTTGGTAAATTAAAGCTGGAATCTCTCGTGCTAAAAAGTTCTAGATTTAGGTTCCTTAGCCCAACCGACATTGATGTACATACGTACTTTGAGTCTTGAATCTTGTTCAAGTATCCTCGATTTGGTGTCCGTTGCTAAAGTCTATAAGATCCTTATAGCTATTCTAGCTTGTTGTGTAAGATGTACTTAAAAACTAATTGGTTGATTTTTTTTCCGATCGGCTTAAGGAATATTATTGGATATGACTGTAATTAAACAGCTATATATAAATCCCAGTCTGTAGAATTAAACACGCTCGTGTCACGTGCCTAAATGACTGGTTATAGGTATGTTACTGTCGTCGTTGACAAACTTATATTCGGAAAAAGATAAACAGGAAAGGTGAAAAAGCCTTTGGGCTTTAGAATTTGTGTTTGTAAAATTTTTGTTCATGAGATTTTGATTAGTGTCGTTCTTTCGGTCGAAAATAATGTTTGTTTCTTGTCTTGTATTAATCTTGGCAATGTATTTTAAACAACTGATAATCAACTAGTAAACTTAAATCGTGTGCTTAACGGCTAATCTGTAATGTTTGAAATTAAGTCCTAAAATTTATTTCTTAATTTCTGTTTTTCTAACTAAGTTTGGATAAAATCATTCATACTATTTGAGACAAAAAGAAGGAAGTGGAAAACAAGTTCCACTTCATTCAATAATACGGAATTAATCTCAAATCTTAAGGCTAAGCTTTTCTTAACCTTGTATATTTTGGAAGCAGTAAAATCAAAAAGTTTGGAAAAAGTGAGGCCCAAGGCCTCACGAAATGGTCTTAACCAAACTTTGTTAATCTCATGCTTTTATGGCAAATTTATTATTATAAGCATAACTATTAACCCCTAAAACATATTGTTATATTAAAAGGAATAGTGTAATACGCTCAAGAATAAAAATATCTTAAGAACTTTTTTACTGTAAATCGGAAATGGGTGAATTGAACGTACTATCCCGCTGTTTCTTTCTGCACAATTTCAATTCGTGTAATAATAAGGAGTTTTGCTATTATTTAAAATAGCGTTTTAGGTTGTAAAACGATGGTGAGATAAAATTCCGTAGGTTGTGTTGAGATTACAAATGTATAAAGAAACTAACTTTATTGTGTACCCTATTTTAGGTAATTTTATAATTTATTTTAATATGTCTTTCATTATACATTCTAGATCAAATCAAAATAAATTCAGCTATTTTCTAATACGAATACAAAAATAGGGAAAAAAGCATCATTAACGCAAATTTTTAACGTTGTTTTTTCAAATAATTATTTACCATATCTGTTAATATATTGATTATCAGTAATATTACAAAATAAATAAATTTAAATAATTACTTATAAATTATTTAATGCGACTTTAAATACTTCCAAACAACGTTCTCTCGCAGCTTTATGCTCAACTATTGGAGCTGAATAATTTGAGGTACCATATTCTGGTGCCCATTTTTTAATGTACTTTGCTTCTTTATCAAACTTCTGCATTTGACTCGTGGGATTAAATATTCGGAAATAAGGTGCAGCATCTGTACCACAACCTGCTGCCCACTGCCAACCACCATTATTGCTGGCTAAATCAAAATCTAATAACTTCTGGGCAAAATACGCTTCTCCCCATTGCCAATTGATCAATAAATGCTTTGTCAAAAAACTAGCAGTAATCATTCTAACTCGATTGTGCATATAACCTGTCTGATTCAACTCTCTCATCCCTGCGTCTACCATAGGATAGCCTGTCTTGCCGGCACACCACAATTTGAACTCCTCTTCATTATTTCGCCAAGGTATGTTTTCATATTTTTTTCTAAATGCTCCCTTTGCTACATGAGGAAAATGTGCCAAAATCATAGAATAAAAATCTCGCCAAATCAATTCATTTAGAAACGTCTCATTTAACACCTGTGCTTTTCGTGCTTTCTCTCGAATACTAATCGTACCAAAGCGAAAATGGATACCTAATCGAGAGGTCCCATTTATCGCGGGGAAATTTCTATTTTTATCATAGTTTTTCACTACGCCTTGAGCTACTGTTTTACTAGGTATTTCTATATCCGTTGGCTCAAATCCCATTTCTGCCAATGTAGGGACGGGCATAGAGTCTGTCTGATGAAAATTGTTAAAATATTTTTCGGTAGGATAAGATTGGAAATAATAAGATAAGTTTTCTGATACATCTGTTCCATTCGGTACAGCTAACTTGGTCGATAATTTAGCTTTCCACCTTTTACTAAATGGGGTAAAAACAGTGTAGGGCGTACCATCCTTCTTCAAAACTTCTCCTTTTTCAAAAATCACATGGTCTTTGAATGTATGAAACTTACCGCCTTTTTCTTCAACTAAACCTTTCACAGCTTCATCTCTTTCTAAGGCATAGCCTTCATAATCCCGATTCGTATATACTGCATCAATTTCGTGCGTCGCTAGTATTTTTTTCCAGACTTCTTCTGGTTTGCCATGCTTTACTAAAATAGTACTTCCTAATGTTTGTAACTCTTTGCTTAAGTCAGCAATAGTTTTTTGGAGGAACTCTACCCTAGCATCTTTTTTATCTGATAGTTTTTCTAAAATATTCTTATCAAAAATAAATACAGGTAAAACTGGCTTGTCTGATCTCAAGGCATGATACAAACCTGCATTATCAGATAATCTTAAATCTCTTCTAAACCAGAAAATATTAATTTTAGACATAATTTTTCGTGTAGTTGTGTTTTATAACAATTTCAAGAACCTAACTCTTTTGAACTCATTTTGTTTAGAGTTTTTATCTATCTACAATTTTGTAGTTTTGCAAAAAAAGTCTTGTACTTATGAAAAATATTGCTCAAATCATTTCTTGGATATTTCATCCTCTGTTGATCTTGACTTACATGATTTGCATCCTCATGATTGTCAATCCTTATGCTTTTGGAATCAATCGTTTGGGCGAAGGTAGAAGTACGCTTTTAGTTATCATGATTTTCTTACAATCAACCCTTATTCCTGGTATTGCTATTTCAATGATGAAAACATTGGGATTAGTGCCCCAATTGGATAGTATGGAAGATCGGACCAATCGGATTGGTCCATTTATAGCAACTGGAATTCTTTATCTATGGTTATATGTCAACTTTAATAGATTGCCCGATATTCCAATTGTTTTTAAATCTGCTGCTTTGGGTTGTGTCATCGCTCTGTTTACGGCTTTCATCTTGAATATTTTTTCTAAAATCAGCTTACATACCGTTGGTATGGGTAGTTTGGTGGGTATGATTCTCGTAGCGATGTTACTCTTTAGTTACAATAGTTTCCAATTTGGAGACCAAATGTATAGTATGTATACTTTACTTTTTGTAGGCATTGGCTTAGCTGGTCTTGTTGGTTCCGCTAGGATGATTCTGGAAGACCTATCCCCCAAAGACTTATATGGAGGGTACCTAGTTGGTTTTTCTACTCAGTTGATTGCTTTGCAATTTGCACTGTAACGCGGATTGTTAATCTGCTTGCTAGCTTAATAGCGGATTAAAATCCGCTTTACATAAAAGGCAATACGGTAAAAACTATGGGTATCTTTTAGTAGAATAAACAATTTGTACGGGCGTTCCCTGTACCAAGTTGAAAGAAAGAGGTGCTTACAAAGCGGTGCTTTCTGCAAGCACCATAGAAGGAGGTCCTTTGTAAGCACCTCCTTCTTTACGCCAGAAAAAACAATACCCCATACCCTTTACCGTAGTGCCACATAAAAAAAGCCCCTTTCTTTTAATGAAGAAAGAGGCGTTAACCCAAAAACCGAATATTAGCCTAAGTATATATTTTTTGAGTGGTTGAGTGAACGGAAGACCCGCCTGAATGGAACGGACAGGTTTAACTCTCTTTTACTCCACCACTATCATTTTTTTAGTTTGTATACCAGTAGCAGTCGCTAATTGATAATAATAAATGCCTTTCCCCTTTAAATCTTTCTGGCTGACAATCAATTCATTGTACCCTACCTTAGCATCAATCATCTCCTGCTTCATGACCTTTCCTGTGATGTCCAAGATCTGGAAATTAACGGTCTCTGCTTGATTTAACTCAAATCCGATGATAGCATTATTACTAAATGGATTTGGTCTATTTTGGTATAATTTAAATTGATTTGCTGGTGCCTTATTTTCAAAAATCAATGCTACATCCCATAAATCTGCCAATCTAGATTCTGAGGCTGCATAGGCTTCAACTTTCATAAATTCACGATCAATTGTCAAAGCTTCTGATAAAGTCGTTGTTGCTTTCACCTTGAATTTCAGAGTAAAGACCGACTGATGATCTTGTTGGGTATCAAATAAATCTGGCTGATTCCAACTAGTCGTAATTAATCCTCTTTCGACAAAATCTAATCCAAAATTATGCTCGCCTAATGGCAACTGCTCAGCAGGTTCTATTGCTACCAATTCTAATTGATTGACATCAAAATCTAAAGCAAATTGAAAACCCAATAATTGCTCAAAATTGCTAGCTTTAACAGGTACTTCTACCGTTGTTCCTGCTATTAATTGCTGATCTGTTACGGTCAACTGTAATTGATCCGTTGCGTTTCTTGACTCTCCTTCGGCAAAGGCTGCTAAGGTATTTGCACTACTATTAACATCTCCCACTTTTACAGCTACAAACCCTTCAATATCCATATCTATCTTTGGTAAATCATTGATATTATAGACCTCTGGAAAATAGTTGCTATTAGGGTCCGTTGGATGCTCAAATTCATAATCCATTCGAACAAAACGCCAAGCATTATTATCTGGAAAATCGGTTCTCATTCGGAGTATTAACTGGCGCAGTTGTACTATATCATAAGCTGAAATAGATCCAGACTTATTAACATCTGCCGCAATCAGTCGATAAGGTGAATTGATGGTTTCTATCCCCAAAATATGCCGACTAATCAACACTAAATCGAAGGTTGAAATACCATTCATTATATCAAAATCTCTCGTCGGAAGAATCGTATAATCATTTCCTACGGGAACATCTTTTAAATTGAATTCTCCTTTGGTATTGGTCATCGTAGGTGCCACATCTGGATGATTGATTGTCACAGCTACTTGCTCTACTCTTTGTCCTTTTTCATTCGTGATAATTCCACTAATATTCACTCCTGTTCGATTGTTTGGACAACGATTATTGGTATCCGAAATATAGACATCGACGATACAATTTGTACTATTTCCTTCCATATCTGCAACGGTCACAGTCACTTGATTCAAGCCTTCTTGACTACAAGAAAAGCTGGAAGGTGTAGCAGTGATTGTCAAGTTGTCAAAACTGGAACAATTATCCGTTGAGCCTAGTGCTAATAGCCTTGGATCAATAACCGCAGCAAATTCGTCCCCTATATCTACAATGTTAAAAGTATCGGTATTACAAACTGCAATCGGGGCAACATTATCTCTTACCGTAAAGGTAAAATTACAAGCTGTCGTATTTCCACAATCATCAGTGACTAAAAAGGCTGCACGGTGTGTTCCTACGGGATAAGTGGCAGTCGCATCATTAGTGCTGCCTGTCATATCTGTCGTTCCATTATCATTTAAATCAATGGTATAACTGTAGCTTAGTACAGGCGAACAGTCATCACTTCCAGTCACCACTAAAGGTACTTCTACATCGCAAGCTGTTGTATTTATATCTACTGTGAAATCAGCAGGACAATCTGTAAAAATTGGCGGCACAGTATTCACCAAATCTATCGTTTGGACGTGACTCCAATAGCCACCCGCTGTCGTATCGTTCGGATTGAATACACACCAGTCAATAATTGACCAAGTTCTTAGAATCGTATAACAACCAACAGGAGTGGTCACATCATCAAATTCCGCATCATTGTGATAGCGTAAAATTCGACTGCATAAGTTTCCGATAGAATCATACGTCGGCACATTAAATCCATCTGGTAAATCATCTGGACTAAGTGGTGCATTATCACAAGCAAAAGCTAAATAGTCATCTGGCCAATCAATCGTATTTCCATCGAAAGTACTATTATTCTCTACGGTAATTATTTGCTGACAAGAGATATTATTAGATCCATAAGCCACGTTGAAGGTTCGAATAATTCGACCTACGCCACAGTTATTAATTTCAAAAGAATCTTGCTCGGTATAATTGGTAGCCCCTCCACAATCATCTAAAATAGTAGGTACTCCAAAAATATTTAAGTCAGAATAATCATCTGTACATTGAATCGTTCGGTCTGCTGGACAAGTGATTGCTGGAGGAGAATCATTCGTTATGACAATCCTTGCCACACATTCATCTATATTGCCACTTAAATCTGTTACTCGAAGATTTACATCAACCGTGTCTCCTGCATCCGTACAATAAAAAGTAACGAAGTCCGCAAAATCTAGCGTATCCCCTACTCTTTGGACTAAGAAGGTTACTTGATTACCACTACATCCATCTCGACTGCCATCATCAAAAACACTAGCGTCTACATCGACTGTTCCATTTGGTCGAAGTGCCACATCATTGATAAAATCACAGGCTGCGACGGGTGGAGTTCGATCTTGCACATGCAAAATAGCTGTCTGAGCAGTTCGATTATTACAATCATCTATTGCAGTATAAACCACTTCATGATAACCTATTGGAATCCATCCTATAGTGCCTCCATTACTATCTAGATTGCCAAAATCAGTTGAAATAGTTACACTTGGCATCGAACATTCATCCTTAGGGAAAACCTCTGGAAAAGTAACGGTACTGGTACACATTCCAGGATCTACTGTTGCCCTAATCGTATCTGGACTAATAAAAGCTGGTCCAGTGGTATCTACTACACTAATAATCTGTACATCTGTTCTGAAATCGCCACTACAAGTATTTACCACAGTCCACGTTCTCACTATCTGAATATTTCCTTGACAGAAAGAAACAGAATCGTCTCTAAAACCTGCATTTAGTTGACAGAAACCTATGATGCTTGGATAGATGGCATTACCATTGATCGTTGGCGACCCAACGTCAGCTGGATCTGTCGCTACATTCGAACAACTTACTATCGGTCCTTCTAATCCATCTCGATTGATCGGAAACATCACAGAGTCTAAAGATTGTCGAAGGAAATAAATATTCTGAATACAAGTTCCTACCATACCCGCTGAGTCAACAGCAGTCCATGTTCGTTCAATACGTCCGCTAAATTCCGTCCCACAACCGTTTAGAATTTGCCTATCGGTGTAAGTCAAATTAGCAACAGTATCTGAACAATTATCCGTTACGATTGGATAACCTATGGCATCAGGAGAAATATCTTGTGCCGCACAGGTCAATGTATCATTCTGACAATCAATGATCGGTGGTGTTTTATCTTTCACAATAATAGACCCCCAACAAGAATTTGTTGTAATAGAATCAATGACTCTTACCTGAAAGGTTTGCCCAATATGAGATTCATTTAAAAATGGACTCGTTGGTAGAACATTGCCATTATTGTCTAATATTTCAATTCCTTTTGGCCCATTAGGGCACGTTAGATTTGTTGCGGTGGCAATCATTTCTGGCAAAACTTCTGCCACACAGTTCACTCCCAGTGAAACTTGAACATTGTCATTACAACCTAAGAAACAATCTTTGGTACAATCTGCCGTCCCTTTGCCAATCACGCAAATTGGCGCATCACTACTTCCATAACCTAAGATAGTCAGTTGTTGATCTGCATTTTGTCCACCAGTATTTGGTGGATAAAATGGATCTGCTCGACTGATTAAACTGACGGTATCTTCTGTGCAAAAACCTGTATTATTAAAGGTAAATAAAGGTACTTTTAGACCAGCCTCAAAAGGTATTTGGTCAGTACTCGTATTTTGTAAATTAAAAGAAATATAATCGTATGCTGGGTTCTCTAAAGGCGCCTCAAATCGACTTGTTTGATCGAATCTTACCTCGCTTGATAAGCCCGTATTGATTAAGTTGATAATATTCCCAGCTTGGAAACCATCTGATTTTACTTTTATGGTTACTTGTAAATTCGAAATTCGGTTATTGCTGCCCGTTCCATCGTAAGTTTCTCTTGGTGTTAAACTTACTTGAAACGCACCATTTGTGAGCTTCTCTATCTCGTATTCTGCCACACAATTATCTGTACAGTCCGCCACATTTGCTCCTGTAGCGCCTACTGGTGCATCTGGAGATCCGTATCCTAATACCGTTAATTGATGCTGAGCATTGGCATTGATCGTATTGGGTGGATAAAAAGGATCTACTGGCTGAATTAGATATAAACTATCCGTCGAACAAACACCACCATTTTGAAAAGTAAAAAGTGGTACAGCCTGTCCTGCTACAAATGGAATGGCATTAGTAGCCCCCGATTGTAGAGAAAAAGAAAGATAATCAAAGCTTGGATTTTCAATAGGTGCATCGTTTCTACTTGAATTGGCAAAAACCACCCCTCCTACTAGATTATTCAAATTGTTCACTACAAACCCTCCAGTTTGGACCTTTACAATCATCTGCATCGCACTAACCGTATTGCCTGGTGAAGTAAAGGTTGTATCTGGAATGATGCTCATCTGAAAAAGGTTATCTCCTAGTTTATCCAACTGGAAATTCGCCACATTCTGTGCATGCAAGCCAATTAAAGAAAATACCAACAGGAATGCTAGTGTGATTTTCTTTGGTAATAATGTAAATAATTGAGTTATCCGTTTCATGGGATATGCTGTTTTGCTAATTTGATAAGTCGAAAATAGTCCGCTTATAATTCGATTTTGGATATTAGAAAATCACTTCTTGTAAAATGTTTTCAACCTAAGATCTACAACTTAGTAACAGAGTTTCGGGGTCACTTTCAGTGCCCCCGAAACTTTAATTAAAGCCTAAAACTTTCACTAAGTTGATGATATTCTACTTCTGTGATCTTCTAATTTTAGTAACATCTGAGTTTTTTTGACGAAATTACGGGGGTACTTAAAGTGACCCCGTAATTCTGACAAAAAGCCCAGATAGGATAACTAAAAGTTACCCTATCTTAGGCTCCAAAAATTTCTCTGTCTCTAAGCAAAAAAGTTTTGGTCAAGATGTAAGATTCGTCGAGTCAAACAATTATTAATATGGTTGCCTGTTGTTTGACCGTTTTTAAAAGCTTGATAGTCAATTGATTAAAAATGACTTCCTCGCTTTTAATCACCGCCTTTGCGATGGTTTTTCTGATGGTTTCGGGTATCAGGTTTCAGGTTCAAGGTTAGCTGTTGAATACATGACGTTGTCAACATCTAACCTGAAACCTAGAACCCGACACCTGATACCTTTTATATCTTTGCTCATAACGGCACTCAAAAAAAATTTAAAAGATGGAGGCTCTGGAGCTATTGCGTAACCCCAGAACCAATCCATGCCAAAAACCTTATCCTAAGTTTATTTCCGTTATTAAGTATTGCCGAATTTAAGTAGGCAGTCCGCAGTCCGCAGTAGGCAGTTTACGTGATGATGTAAACTGCAAACTGGCAACTGCAAACTGACAACTGGTTCATCATTCTCTGATGAGGACCATCTTTTTGGATAGTCGCTTGGTAATTGGTGTTGTTAAGTGATAGTAAAGGACACCAGTTTGTGTGTGTATTTCGCTCAGGTCAACCGCCACTTCGTTGTAACCCTGAGCATATTTCCCATAGTATGATTTCAATAATTTGCCATTAATATCAAAGATGGAAATGGATCCTTCGGTAGACGCTGGCAAATGGAATGAAATAATCGTTTGTTCTCTAAATGGATTTGGGCGATTTTGAAATAATTTAAAATGCTTGTTTTTTGCTGCGGTAGAAAATGCTAAGTCTACATGCAATAAGTCGTCCGCCATATCATAAGCCTCCGCTGGGGTAATGCTTGAATTGATACTTAGAATTTTACTTAGCTTGGTGGCTTTTTGCGCTTCAAATACAAGGGTAAATAAGACTGTTTCTTCGTTCGTTCGAATCACACCTGTATTCTCCCAACTTGTGGTTAATTGCCCTACCGCAGTTTGTGTCAGGCCGAAGTTTCCTTCGCCCATGTTAATCGGTTCTCCTGAGATGACTTCTTTAAATTGGAGTATGCTTTCATCAAAATCTACCGTAAATTGGTAACCTTGAATCTGTTGTAAATCTTTTGCTTTGAAAGGAATTTCATATTCAAATCCTGCTTTTATGTCTACATCTGCTAACTCAAAAAGCAACGTTCCTTTTCTACTTCTAGGTTGTCCAACCATTGCTCTTGGGCTTGCGCTGTTGTTGACATCTCCTACTTTCACCCCTATAAAATCCCTATCTAAATCATTGATTAATAATTGTTTATAATCTCTAAATTCAGGAATCGCTTCTCCGAAAGGATTTCTCGCATCCGGAAAATCATAGCTCGCATCAATGTATCGCCAAGAAGTATTGTCTGGAAAATCGTTTCTTGTTCCCAATACAACCTGTCTAATAATCACCATATCAAAAGCAGAGATAGTAGCTGAATTATTCACATCTGCTGCCAATATTTTATAAGGAGATCCCAATGGTTCTATTCCTAAAATATGTTTTCTGATTAGTACTAAATCAAAGGTTGATAAGCCTTCGCCGTAGTCATTATTCGGCATTGGTCGGACCGTGTAGGTTGCTTGTTGAGATAAGCTATCGAATAAATAACTACCCATTTCATCAGTGTAGCCCATTTTTTCAAGTCCTCCACTAATCTGAACTGGTACTTCTTGCATGCTTTCGCCATCTTCGTTAAAAATTCTACCTCCAATCGCTGTTTTAGGCGCTGTTCCTGTGCAAATGCCATTATTATCTTGAATAAAAATATCTGTTGTACAAAATTGAGAGTTGCCATTTTGATCCGTCACGATAACATTGATCGTTTGCTGTCCCACATCTTCACAAGTAAAATAGTTTGGGGAAATCTCATAAATCAAATCTTCTGAACCACTACAATTATCATAGCTACTACTAATCACTGTATTAGGCGGGATCGTCACAAAACCTCCTGCTGATAATGGAACAGTCAAGCCATATCGACATACTGGTGTCGGAGCAAACTGATCTTCTACCGTTATCGTCATTTCACAAGAAGAAATATTGCTACAGCCATCACTCACTACAAAACGAATCGTATGAGTCCCAATCGGGTAAATCCCACTGGCATTTCTTCCATTTACATCCGCATAAATTGAAGTATTGCTGATCGTTAAATTTGGATTACAATCGGTGGCTAATAAGTCTGGTAAATCAACTCTTGTTTCACAAGCATCCGTAGTGATGCCAACCGTAATATCTGCTGGACAATCGGTGATTACTGGCGGTGTATCATCGGTCACTTTGATCAACTGCGTTGCTACAATTCTAGCTCCGTTTAACGTATCATTTGGATCATAAGAACACCAGTCTAAAACGGTCCAAACTCTTAATATTTTTAAACAGGCAGAATCACCAATCAAAAACACATCATCTTTGTGTGAAACCAATATGTTTTCGCAATCTGCACCCGTTACAATCGGTTCTCCCGTTACTGCTGGGCTTAAGTCTGCTCCACATTCATTCGTCTCATAATCTGCTGGAAATTCAACGCTAATATCCGTCGTATCTACTAAGAAAATTCGTTGTTGGCAGGTTGCTACATTATCAGAGGAATCCACTGCAAACCATGTTCGATTGACCACTCCGATATTACAAGAATTGACATCTGCTTCATCTTCAAAATAGATCTCTTTGATGCTACAATTATCTGTTGCGCTAGCATAGCCCGTCAAATTAGTATCTCCAAAATTTTGAGAACAATCTAAGGTAATATCTGCTGGACAATCCGTGATGGTTGGCCTTGTTTCATCCGTAATGATTACATTAGCGGAACAAGTACTTGATAAACCTCCTGCATCCGAGACTCTAAGCCGAATAGGAATAACTTTTCCCACATCTTCACAAGTAAATCGAAGTGCCGCACTATATGCTGTGTCTCTCGATACTGCCCATTTTGTGATGCCACAATTGTCTCTACTGCCTCCATCAAATACTGCCGCTTCTATTTCTGCAAAACCATCATTCGTCAATGCGATATGTAATTCATTTCGACAAATAGCTACTGGCTGCGAATTATCTACAACTGTTACTTTAGAAGTACAGGTCGAAGAATTTCCACATTGATCCGTTGCAGTATAAGTGATCGTATGATCTCCTACTGGTACATCGCTAAATGGTCCATATCCCGTACCGAATTCCCAACTTGGTTGGATCGTAAAAGCAGAACAACTGTCTACTGCGGTAGCCTGTGGTAAAAAAACCGTCGCTGAACAATTCGATAAATTGGCTATTACAGAAAAACTATCTGGGCAAGTTAAAATAGGTGCATCTCTATCAACTATCAGAATGTTTTGAATACCAACATTGACTTCTTGAGTACACAAATCGGTAATTTCCCACCGACGAATAATCCGATAACTTGCTGGTAAACAAACTCCTATCGTTTGATCTTGGTAACTTACAAACATTTTGCAAGCGTCTCCATTTCGAATGGGTACTCCATTAATCATCGGTTCTCCCGTTACTGCTGGATCACCAACTTCACTACTTGAACAGTTAATTGCTGGTCCATTTACATCATCCCGATGTTGTGGAAAAACAACATTATTGACATCCTCTTTTAGTAAGTAAATGTTTTGAGTACAAGTTCCGACATTTCCATTATTGTCTAATGCCGTCCAACTTCTCGTAATTCTACCTCCTACCGCTTGCCCATTATGGGTCGCTCCACAAGCCAACTCTGTGAATAAATCAAAATATTTCAGAGCCGAACCATCTATGTCTATACAATTATCTGTGATCGTAGGGTAGCCCAAATTTTCTGGTAAAGTGGATGTAGCACAATTGACTATGGTATCACTACAAAAAATCCTAGGTGCCAATTTATCTTCTACAGTTATGGTACTCCAACAATCTGCTCCTGTAGCAGAGCTATTTACACTTACTGAGAAAGTTCTATTTATATGTTCGCATCTTACAGTATCTCCTATCTCCTGATCGTTTTCATCAAACACTCGCACTGTCACTGTTCCCGCACAGCTAAAATCGCCGTTTAAGATCAATTCAGGGATGATTACTGCATATCCGTTAGTTCCTATTGAAATTTGTTTCTGATCGTCACAGGTAAGTGTACATTGTCCGTAAGAGACGGTAGAAAAGCAGACCGTTAGCATCAATGCTAAAATTAGGCTACTTAATCGACCTATGCGCTCGCCAATCAATGCAGCGGTAGTACCTCTGGCATCCAGTTCGTGCTGGCATACGTATGTTAGGTCCCAACCTTGACTCAAGGCTGAGTGTTTAAGCTTACTGCTCATGGGATCAAAAATTTTGTTTGGAATTGTACCACCTTAGTAGACAAATCCAGGCATACTTAAATTGGCTTGACCGATGGTCAAATATATTTACAGCACTGTTTTCGCTATAGAAATAACTCAAATAGTTGCTATAAAAATGAATTGAAGAAAAGGAAAATAATACGACGATTGCGTAATATATCTTTCTTCCATTTTTTTTGGAAAAAGGGTAACGGTGTGTAAGTGTGGATGTGTAGAATTGTAGTAAGAATCGTGTAGTAAAGGAATAGGAAAATAATACAATTATTAGTTCCGTCTTCCTAAGAAGTCAATGATGCTTCTATTTTTTGGTAAAAATCTAAGTCTAAAATAAATACGGGAAATCTTAATCAGAAAGGACTTGTGTAGTAAAGTCTCATAGTCATGTAGTTATTCCTCATAGATACTTATCGTAAAATCTCAGTTTTGTATTTTTAAAAAAACACGGTCTATTTTAGATTTACGCTTTCTAGGTTCTGTACAATTATCTTTAGTAAACTATTTTATTAAAAATTTGATTGTCAACCTTTTGTGTAGTGCTAATTTTAATTGATTGACTTTTATCAAAGCTTTATAAATTAAGATTAGTTACTAATTATCATTTCCTTTAATAAGTCCAAAAGCATGCCAAAAAATGTAAATTTTTATGCTATATTTTAAATAAATATATTATATCTTATTATTCAATGAGTTATGAATTATATATATTTATCATGCATTAAAAAAATTTAATTTGTCTTTTAAGATATGGTATAACGAAGGGTATTAAAAGAAGGAGGTGCTATTACAGAGTGCTTCATAAAAAAAGAGAAGCCCTTCTCAATCGAGAAGGGCCATCCCAAAAACCAATTGTTAAAGGACATCTTACGTCTTTATGCGAGGGTTCGCATGTTTCTTTGAGATTTGTTAATTCCTTTTTTCTAATTTAGTCTGCGTATCTCAATTGGTACTATATCTTAAAGTTATTAAAACTTATTTGAATCTATACGAATTTTTATCATTATGCTATTAAAAATCTTAGTACTGGGGCGAAAATAAAGTGTACAACTTGTCAATACATTATTAATCAATAATCTACAATTTTTAACAAGAAGGCTATTAATTATTTATTAGCGCTGGTGCTTCTTCTACTTTTTTCGGAATCGTGTAAGATAACGTCAACTCATGCGCTCCATTACTATACTGCTGAAACCCTTGAAAAGAAACATCAAAGCCGTAGTAAAACCCAAAGTTTGTCAACTTAGTACCGACTAAAATCCCCATTGCGCCTTGTGAACCTCCTCTATAGGAAATTCCTCCAATTAATTTATCCTCTAAGAAATAGCCCTTTAAATTGACATCGGCTTGAAAAGGAACGTTCCTAGACCGTCTCAATAAGATTGAAGGCTCTAGAGTGAAACCATATTCATTCGATTTGAAACGGTGCCCAAAATTAAAAGAAAAATAACCTTCTTGATCGCCATTTCCACCATTTGCTGGATTTCCATCCAAACGAGCCATGATGATATTAGGAAAAGCAATCCCAAAAAATGTTTGGTCATTGTACATCCCATAAAATCCTAGCGTCGCATCAAAATGATTGACACCGTCTACCCCACTCTCTACATTTACATCTCCAGGGGTGTAATGTGGATCATTTAAAACTTCTCCATCCAATCTCATTTGACTGAACTCCGTAGAGAATCCAAAACCAATTTTCAACTTGTCCAATTCATACCTAAAGGCATAATTGATCGCTGCTCTAAACTGATTAATCGAAGAAATCTGTTCATTATAAATAGTGGCTCCCAATCCAAAAGTCTTTCCTATCGGACCATCATAACTTAATGCATAAGTTTTTGGTGCGCCAGGAAAACCAGCCCACTGATTTCTAGCATGCAAAAATACTTGTTGATCTCCACTTATGCCCGATGCAGCAGGATTAATTATCACTGGATTTATATGATAATGCGTAAAAGCAGACTGTTCCTGAGCATAAGCCGTCAAACTGATGGAAAACAAGCCTATTACAAAAAGTATAATTTTTTTCATTATAAATGAATTAATGGAAGCGTTTCCCCTTCCAAAGTCTTTGGGAAAAATTGTTGTTTGGAGTTGTTGCTCCTATTTTTTAATGAATAGATAAGGAAATGAATAAACCTGCCCGCCTAGCAGCAACGGGTTTATTCATTTCAATATTTATTCATTTTAGTTCTCATCTAAAATTGTAAAGTGATCTTTGATTCTTCGTTGACCATCAGCATCCGTGAATTCTAGAATCCAAAAATACCCTCCTTCTTCTACCATACCATTTCCACTTCGAGTATTTCCTCTCCAGCAATCAGACTCGGTACCTAATACACATTGGTAATTATCAGCTTCGAAAACTAATTGCCCCCAACGGTTGTAAACTTCTAAGTGATTATCTGCCGCTAGATCAACACAACTAATGCAAAATGCATCATTTCGGCCATCATCATTTGGCGTCATCACCATATTTGATTTGTAACAAGGTGTACAAGATGGATCATTCGTAATTCGGAAATTTTCTTCCTGCGTACAGTCATTTTGATCTGTAACAATCACTCCATACTCTCCTGGTAATAAACCTTCTATACACAATGCATCCTCAACTCCATTTGACCATCGAATTTGCTTATAAGGTGTGGTTCCACCAGAAATACTAATACAAATTTCACCCATTACATCTTTACATACAGCAGTCAATTCTGTTTGGTCAATTACAATAGCGGCTGGTCCTACGAAATCAAAAGATTGTGTGCCTATGTTACCATTGGCATCCGCAACAGTTACTTCATAAGTTCCTGCTCCTAGATTGCTAATAGTACTACTCGTTCCACCATTACTCCATGCATAAGTAAAATCTGGGTTTCCTCCTGCTACTGTTACGGTCAAAGCACCATCCGCTTGTCCTCCACAAGTAATAGGGGTAGAAACAGCAATTGTTGGTACTGGATTATCTGCTTGGATTTCAATATTTTGAACGACTGTACAGCCTAATGCATCAATAACGGTTAGACTACAGTTTCCTTCTTCTAATCCTGTTGCCGTAGCAGTTGTTTGTCCATCACACCATTCAAACATATACGGTTCTGCACCGCCTGTGACCGTCACTGTTGCTTCTGCATCAGGTGAACCTTTTGTCACTTCCACGCTAACAACCATATTAGAAGTCGTACCAACTGTAAAGGTCTCCGTATAAGTACAAACTTTACTATCTGTAATCGTTACGGTATAATCACCTTCAACTAAATCAGATACAGCAGCAGTAGTTGCTCCGTTGCTCCAAGCGTAAGTGTAAGGACTAAAACCTCCCGTAGCGGTTAAACTAATAGAACCTGAATCGTCACCTGGACAATCTACATTCTGTATATCTGCTCCTGTTGATAAAGTAGCCGTTGGGCCACCAACTTCTATATTTTCTACAAAGAAACAACCGTTGGCATCCGTTACGGTTACGGTATAGTTTCCTGTTGGAATATTTTCTGCGGTATTGGTATCGCCAATTACTACTGGCCCTGTCCATCCGTATCTATAGGGGCCTGTTCCTCCACTAGGTGTTATTTGAATCGCTCCCTTACCTTCTCCACAGGCATCCTCTATTACCTGCACCGCACCCGATAATACAACAGTAGCGCTAACGGTAACAGGAAAAACTCCAGTACATTGGTTGGCATCGGTAATAGTTACATTATAAGTTCCTGCTGCAAGATTGGTCGGACTAGATCCATTAACTCCTAAAACTCCCCAATCATACGTATAATTACCTCCTGAGCCTCCTTCTGGAATTAATGTGGCTGTACCATCACCTACACCTGTACAAGATGCTGGCGTAGTAGCTATTCTTGCTACAATTCCAGACGGAGAAGTAACCGTAATTCCATTCGTGATTGTCTGACAACCAGCAGCATCCGTGACGGTTAAACTATAAGTGCCTGCGGTTGCATTTACTGGTCGGTTAGCTGGTGCCAATGATGGATCACTCCATTGATAAGTATAGGGTAATGTTCCTCCTGATAAGGATACGTTTATTCGTCCGTCTGCTGCTCCAAAACAGGTTGCATTCTGCGGAGTAGCTACTACTAAAATTCCTGGTGGCTCGGTAATCGTCAAAGAGGCAGAAGGTATATCATTTTTCACTTGATCTCCATTACAACTAGTTATCGTTACGCTATATACTCCCGCTGCTAAGCCTGTTGGGTTTGGTGTATTGCCAATACTTGGATCACTCCAAGTATAAACATACTGTCCGTCACCTCCTGAAACTTCTAAGCTTATCGATCCATCGCTCTCCCCATTACAACTCACATTAGTTGGTGTGGCAATTGCTGTGATTGGATCAGGACACTCTACTGGCATTCCCATTCCAACAGTTACGACTCCGTTTGTTTGGGTAAAAGGAACGGTAGCATTTGCTGTAGCTGCTTCCTTGGGAGTAGGTGTATCTGTAAAAGCAATTGTTGTACCTGTTCCATTACTACCAACTGCGGTAAAACATATCTCAAACAATGTTGATCCGTCTGCTAAGGTGACTCCTTGTGCAGAGCCATCGAACCATGCGACTGCTAGTATTCCACTTGCCGCGCCATCTGTATTAAAGCCTGCAGCTGTTAAATCTGCTATTCCAAAATTTCTGACTTCTGTAAATTGTAAAACGGCTGGGTCCCAACCCATAGAAAACTGTAAAGAGGCAATCCCATCAAAATCATTCACCACTACAGGAACACAAAATGTCTCTCCTGATTGAATCGTTACTGGTGCTATGTTGACTAATTTATCTAATACTACTGGTGGCGTTACAACAGGTGTATCTACTGGCATCGTATCTACTTCCATACCTACCGTAAATAAACCATCTCCTGCCTCAAAATCTACGGTCATACTTGCCGTTGCAATTTCTCGTGCAGTTGGTACATCGGTAAAGGAAATCAGTGTAGATGCTCCGTCGGCTCCAACTACATCAAAACACAACTCAAAAATTACAGTCCCATCTTCTAAGGTCACTCCTTGTGCTGCTTGGTCAAACCATGCTAAAGACAATTGACCGCTTGCAGCATTAGTAGTACTAAAACTACCTGCATTTAAATCTTTCAAATTAAATCCATCTGTTCCAGTAAACATTAATACTGCTGGGTCCCATGCTAAGGAAAATTGCATAGAAGCAATCGCATCAAAATCTTTAACTGAAACTGGAATACAAACTGAAGATCCTGCTGGACTATTAACGCTAGTAATATTGATAATCCCATCTCCGACAGGTGGGTCTACAGGTGGATCTACTGTCCCATCTTCAACTGTAATCGTTCCGTTGGAACTAGAAAATTCTATCGTATTACTTGCTGTTGCTAATTCTCGTGCTGTTGGGGTATCTGTAAAGGTAATAGTGGTACTAGTACCAGTTGCTCCGACAACGGTAAAACATAATTCAAATATCGTTGTCCCATCTGGTAAAGTAACGCCTTGTGCTGCTTGATCAAACCATGCTACTGCCAATCTTCCACTCGCTGCATTATCGCCACTGATACTACCTGCGTTTAAATCTTTTAAATTGAAATTTTCTGCCTGATTAAAGGTCAAAACTGCTGGATCCCATTGTAAGGAAAACTGCATAGAAGCTATATCTGTAAAATCTTTCACCGTCACTGGTACACAAATCACCGAACCTGTTGCTCCTGTTGTTGGCGTGATATTAATAATACCATCCGCAGTTGGAGGATCTACTGGTGGGTCAACCGGCGGATCTACTGTGCCGTCGTTTACATTCACCCCTCCATTCGTTTCTGTGAAAGTAACTGTGTTGCTAGGCTGCGCCGCTTCTCTTGCCGTTGGTGAATCTGTAAAAACAATACTTGAATTCGTTCCTGTTGCTCCTAAAACGGTAAAACACATTTCAAAAATAACAGACCCATCGGTAAGCGTCACCCCTTGTGCTGTATTGTCAAACCATGCCATAGCAGCTTGTCCACTTGCTGCTTGCGTTATATTAAAACTTCCCGCGTTTAATTCTGGAAGATTGAAATTCCTTACTTCTGTAAATTGAAGAACCGCTGGATCCCATGCTAAGGAAAATTGTAAAGAGGCAATTGTATTAAAATCATTTACCGTTACAGGCACACATACTGTAGAACCTGCTGCTGCATTCAGCGTAGCGATATTGATTAATTTATCTCCTGCTGGTGGAAGTACTGGTGGGTCTACTGGTGGCGCTGTCCCATCTCCAATGGTAACAGATCCATTTGTTTCTGTAAAAGGAACCGTGCTATTTGGTTGCGCAGCTTCTCTTGCAGTTGGCGTATCGGTAAAAACAATACCTGAACTCGTTCCATCTGTTCCCATTACTGTAAAACAGATTTCAAAAATCGTTGATCCGTCTGCTAAAGTTACGCCTTGTGCTGTATTGTCAAACCAAGCTACAGCTGCTTGACCATTGGATGCTTGGGTAGTGTTAAAACTTCCTGCTGATAATTCTGGTAAATTAAACCCTTTGACTTCCGTAAATTGAAGTACATTCGGGTCCCACGATAAAGAAAATTGTAAAGAAGCAATTAAATCAAAATCGTTTACGGTCACTGGTACACATACTGTTGAACCTGCTGGTGTATTTACCGCTGCTATATTTATCAAATTATCCCCCGCAGAAGCTGTTGGTGGAGTTGTCGGATTATCAGTTGTATCTGTTGGTGGCGGATCAACTGGTGGTGTTACGCTACCACCATCTACTGTTACTGCTCCGTTTGTTTCTGTAAAATCAACGGTACCATCTGGTTGAGCTGCCTCTCTTGGAGTTGGCGTATCTGTAATCACAATCGAACTTGCCGTTCCACTTGGTCCGTTTACTGTATAGCAAATCTCAAATATCGCTGTCCCATCTGCTACTGTTACCCCTTGTGCTGTATTATCAAACCATGCCATTGCTAATTGTCCATTAGCAGCTTGAGTGGCATTGAATGTTCCTTCGTTTAAATCTTGAAGGTTTAAATTTTCTACACCAGTATATTCAATAATAGCTGGATCCCACTGTAAAGAAAACTGTAAAGAGGCAATCTCATCAAAACCACTCACTGTTACTGGAACACAGACAGATGATCCTGATGCTGCGTCTAATGAAGCGATATTTACTAGATTTGTACCAGTAGATGTTGGTGGTGGCGGTGGTGGAGTTGTATTATTTACAGAAATTAAACCTGTTGACTGGGTAATGCCAACATCTGTAGCTGATGCCGTAGTTGTTACGGAAATAGCTGTCGGTGCATTACCAAAAGCGATATTTGAACTAGTCCCTGCGTTTCCTAACAAATTAAAACAGGCTTGGTAAATATTACCATTCGCAACAGTCGCACCTGCACTATTTGCCCAACTCACTCCCAATTGACCATTGGCAGCGTTAGAGGTATTAAAACTGGATTGTGTTAAACCAGCTAAATTTATATTTCTAATTTCTGTGTATTGTAATATAGAAGCATCCCAAACTAAGGAATAGTCCATCGTAGTAATATCCGTAAAATTACCAACGGAGATATCTACACAGACAGTTGTTCCATTATTTCCTGATGCAGTGGATATGCCAGATACTAAAGGATCCATGTTACCACTTCCTCCATCTCCATTTCCTCCGTCCCCTCCTGTATTATTACCATTGGGATCACCAAATTGAGTAGGTGTCAATACCGTAGTATTTGTTATATCTCCATCATTGCTAACCAGTTCGATAATTAATCCTGGTCTACCAGCAAAATTCAACATAGTACCAGAACTAGCATCCCCTAAGACAACGAAGTCCATAGTGAAAATTGTAGTACCATCAGCAACTGTTACGCCTGATGCTGAATTATCAAACCAAGAAAAGGATAGAAAATCTCCATCTGGATTGACATTAAAACTACCTGCACTAAGATCTTGAAGATTAAAATTACTCACAGCAGAATACTGGAGAACGGCTGGATCCCATGTGATGCCATACTGCGCACTTAACATGCCAGTAAAATTATTGACAACCATAGAGACCGTAACGGTTTCGCCTTGATTACCAGTAATGGTCGTTGGCGACATCGTGAATGAGGTCTGAGCATACGTTGCGGGCACCAAATATAACATGGCTGCAACAAGAATTGTAACAATCTTATTCATTACTACGGAGTTTGGGATAATTAGACAACTTTTGTTATTAAAAAAGACAGCTAACTTGTTGAGTTATACCTACTTTTTTTAATGTTTCTAATCGAAATAATTTGTTGATCCAATTAACGGGCTTTATTCATCGCAGAAATAAGTAGCGCTGCACACGACTACCTCATTCCTTCTAAAAGAATAAATAAAAGTTATTTTAAAACACTATATGCTGCACTATATAGGTTGGATAAAATAGGTAGGAAAGTTTGAGTGTTCTTCATTTTAATAATACCTTGAATATCAAAATACTATCAGCTTTCTTCCAGATGTTTTATCCTTTTAAACAAATTGGTTATTAATTTCATTGGCAAAGAGGCAATTAGCTTTTAATTAATATAGACTGCGAACTGCCTATTGCCTACTGTAATTCTGCCTACTACAATTACGGTATTAATATCATTTTTCTTGACAACTGGTAATGTTCACTTTGCAATGTATAGTAGTAAGTTCCTGGAGTCTTCAAAAGGTCACTCCTTATTTCTATAGTATTTTCTCCTTGTACGGATTGAAAATTATTTTGGTATACTATTTTTCCAGAAATATCTGTAATAAAAAATCGTGCAGACTCAACTGATGGAAAAATAGCAATGACTTTTGTCAATGACTTGAATGGGTTTGGCTCATTTTGGTACAATTCCATACCGTTTGGCGCAGGATAATAAGTAACTGAAGTCGAGTTATCAGGTACAGCTACTTCGCCTCCTTCTATTGTAGCTAATTCTACTGCAGCTCCATTCGAGTCCGTAAATTCGATCACAATAGGTTCTCCAGAAATGCTAATATTGCTATTAACACTTACTTCTGAAATAATCTCAAATTTTAAAGTAAAAAGTTTTGTGGAGTCGGCAACTGAAATGCCTTGAATCGTATTATCAAACCATGCTACCCGAATTGCCCCAGAGGGTGCTTCGACTGTACCAATTTCTCTTTCCGTAAACCCAGGAAGGTTTTCACTAATATTCTCAACGGATTGAAAATCTAGAATGGTACTATCCCAATTAACAGAGAATTGCATACTAGTGATTTCTGAAAAACCAGATACACTAATATCTACTTCTACAATTTCTCCTTTTTTACCATTTACATCAGATATGATAAGCCCAAGCTGAGCAGTCAATGACAGGGCAGCAACGACACAAATACTGAGTGTGAGTAATAGTTTCTTAATGGTCATTTATAACAATTGGTTTTTATCGACGAAAAAATAAATTCTGCGTTTTTCACCGATATATTAAGTGCTTTTCTTAAAAAGTCAATCAAATTATTACTTGATACGAAAACACTTCTTTATTGTTTATGCTTTAGCTATTCTTTAATCATTAAATATTAGAAAGCTTTAAACAATGCACTTTTATTTTTATGTATAATGTAAGTTTCGGCAGATTGATTCCCGAGTATTAGGCGATTCGCCCAACTTGTAGGTAGGTGATAATTTTGTACTATGTTCGAGTTATAGTTAGTCAAAAACTAACCACCTGCTTTTGGGAAAAAATTTGTCGTATAAACTTACAAAACAATTATGCTTCAATGAAGCACTGTTTCTTATTTGTTTGTAGAACTACTACCCTATAATTTCTTTGGAAAAGTTTGAACCGGATGGCTCAAAGGAAAGAAAGGAGGAATGTATTGCGATCTAGTCAATACACGTAGTTCATGGGAAAATTTATATAGCTAAAAAAATCGTTAGCTGTAAATTATTGTGTTTCAGGATTACTTGGTCGCAAATTACGGTAAAAAATAACTAATTAGCAAACTCAAAACCCGAATAAGTCCAATTATTAGTGCTAATTCCCGTCATAATTACTTTTTTTAAATAAGAAAATTACTAATAAAGCTATTTTCTTATACGACTAGGATCAGATTAAACTATTGTCATAAGCGACTTTAATCAGCCCTGCGGTATTGCTTACACCTAATTTTCGCATAATATTCTTGCGATGTACACTCACCGTCTGATCACTAATGAATAACTCCTTCCCGATTTGTTTATTGCTCAATGCTTGGCTGATTAACTTTAGAATCTCTAATTCTCGCTTAGTCAATTTGTGTCTTTGAATAAAAGAATCATCAAATCGAACATCTTCCTTTTTTGGGATACCTTGACTTGTGAAATTGATGCCTTGCCCAATATAGGTTTCACCTGACAAAACCGATTCTACTGCTGCAAATAATTCGTGCTTGCCATACATTTTTAAAATATAGCCTCTACAGCCTCCTTTAATTGCAGCTTTGACAATTTTTCCTTTGTCGTACATCGTTACGACCACCACCTTTATCTCTTTATTCCAAGCTCGAATCTCTTCTAAGACTGCTAATCCATCTTTTCCTGGCATATTCAAATCCAGAAAAACAATGTGTGGTTTATTCATTTTTACTAAACGAATGACTTCTTGACCTGATGTGGCGGTACCTACAATGTCAAAATTAAACGCCTCAGACTCACTTAATACACGCTTTAGACCATCCAAAAAGAGGAGGTGGTCATCTGCGATTATTATTCTAATAACATCGCTCATGGAAATATTTTTTGTTCAGGGATGATAAGAAGTTATTGGAAGTTATTACTCCGTGTTATTAGAAGTTATTTTGACTGTGGGTTAAATAAATAACTTCTAATGACATTAATAACTTCTAATAACCTTCTCCATTTCTTTCGTTTCTTTAAATTTTCTTTACTCAGCTTGTAAGACAAGTATCATTCCAACTTCTACTATAAAAGGGGTATTTTATTTTTTTTACCAAATAAAAGTATCTCAAAATCAACACTTTAATTAAATACAAAAATTATATATTTAAATCTAATCTAAATTAAACTGGAATTGAAATTTCAATTTTTGTACCTTTATTTTCTTTCGAATCTATCTTAATTACTCCTTCTAAGACTTTCAACCGATCTTTTATACTTCTCAGCCCATCCTCTGTTTGTCGATCTAGACTCCACCCTACTCCATTATCTTCTATCACTAATTGGAGTTCTGCCTTCTTTTCCTTTATGATAACTTCCACTTTGGTCGCCTTCGAATGCTTAATCACATTAGTCAATAACTCTTGCGTTATCCGATAGAAATGTGCTTTTAAAACAGCTGAACAGTCATTGTATTCCAATAAATCATATACTTCATAAATTAAAGTAATATCACCTAATAGAAATTGGTGCTGCCAATTACTAAAAGTATGCTTAATAGCTGATTCACTGGAAAAGCCATTAAGCAATTCATCATCAATAATTGCTCTAAATTCTCGCTGGGTGTGTTCCAATAATGATAGTGCCTCGGTGTGTGCTGCTTGATTTTTCGGTTGGATGGTATCTACTATAAGTCTAAGAGTGGATAGGGAATTTCCAATGCCGTCATGCCAGTCTTTGGCAATCCGAACTCTCTCTTGGTCTCTCCCCTTTAAATTAGCCTTAATTTCTTTTATTTCTTGAACTTCTTTTAACTCAGATAGTGTTTCTTCTAAAGACTGTATATTTTTTCGTTGCTGATATAGCAAATAAGCCAAGGCAATTACGCCCATTAATAATAAAAAGATAATGCTCTGCATTAATTCATTTTAGGGAGTAAGTTGAATGCTCAACTTGCAACTTTGCTAAAATCAAATTTTAACAAAATATATCAATAAATCGGTAATGGAATAAAAAGTAGAAGGGGGAAACTTTTCACAAAGGTAATAATTTATCCCAATTTGGCAATAAAAGCCTATAAAATCTATCTTTTTGGCAATAATTAGCCATTTGCCATCTAAAGATGCATATTTGCATTAACTGGCACCACTTCATCACACCCTTCGTATTCAAACCTAAAATCTCCGTTCATCATATTGGCGATTAGTCGGTGTCTTGCTCCCGAGGAATCTGCATTACCTGTTGTATATCCAGCATCACCTTCATACATACAAACCATTTTACCATCCTTCAATTGCAAAACAGGCAATATGTAAATAGGTTCTAATTCACTTAATAAGACGGTAGCTTCCGCAACAGTTTGGCACTTTCTAATTCGCTGTAAGCTAATGTAAGTCGGTGGCATCATCGCTAACGCTCCCGTTTGCACTTTATCTAATGCTTTTTGTGGATTGATCCAAAGATGCTTTTTAATCTCACTGTCATCTATTTGCACTTCTAAATTTTGCCCACTCACATCCGCAAAGAAAAACCAAGTGGCATATCGCCTCGGTTCAACCTCTGGTGTTGTCCAATGGCTAAAAAGTAATAAACTTTCCATGTCTATGTCTACATTGGCCTCTTCTTTCGTTTCTCTAACTGCTGCTAGTTTTGCCGCCTCAATTGCATCTCTCCCCGTTTCGATTTCGTCTATTTCGATTTTCCCACCAGGAAATACCCACAAACCAGCCGCAAATTTTAACGCCTTATTTCTTTTTAATAATAATACTTCAATGCCTGTTGCCGTATCTCGGGCAAGCATGATGGTCGCTGCTGGTTTGACGATTACACTCATAATTAGATTTTTCGGTTGACTATTTCGACAAGTTTATCAAAACTGCAAAAGTAGTTGACATTTTTAAATCTAAAATTGAAAATGATAAATTTAAAATTGAAAAGTAGAGAGCAGTAGTTATTTAATTGATTATCAGTTAAATATGGCCAATAACTCACTTTTAA
>CALDTJ010000043.1 GCA_937924145.1 uncultured Saprospiraceae bacterium | reverse complement strand
CACTGGTTAGAAGAGATCCCCAATCCAGATAAATTAGACTACGGCTATGTGGCATTCAATGAGACGATAGACACGACTATTCAAGGGTATTCTACTTATGCGCAAGTAATCGGTTGGGATATTCCTTTTCCTTATACCGCTACTAAGAACTATGTGCTAACTAGGAAAAAAGATTTGAAAGAGACGGAACACGTTGAATTCATTACAGAAAATCATCTTGAATTTATTAAAAAAATAAAAGAGGGAACTGGCAAAGACATTTGGTTAATTGGTGGTGGTCAAATTAATACGATGCTATTGAACGCACAATTAATTGATGAAATTCGAGTATTTATAATGCCAATAGTTTTATCCGATGGTATTGAGTTGTTTGAATTGTTGCCAGAGGAAACAAGTCTTAAACTAGTGGATTCTACGACTTATGATACAGGAGTGGTGGAGTTGAAGTACGAAATTATTAGGACTTAATAGCATCCAAACATAAAGCCAATGCCTCTTCTGTTCGGGCTTTTGTCAATGGTAAATCTTGCCTTCGTAGTTGAGCTAAAAAGCCTTGCACACTTCCCATTAGGAAACCGATCAGTAAATCGTTTGCTATATTTTTGATAGCTTTTTCTGCTTTTCCTTCATCTAAAAGCGCATTTATTCGAGCGAATGCCGCCTCTTCTAAGACTATCGAATCTAACGTTAAAAAATGCGAGGTACGGCATTGTTCTAAAAAAAAGTACTCTTCTTCTTGGTGGTAACAGTTGTGAAAAAAAATCTCAAAAATCGCTCGGAAGTTAGCTGTAAAAGATTGATTTTCATCAAAATTCACGTAGACTTCTTCGGCGTGCTTTCTTTTTAAAAATTGATATAAGGAGTTGATAATTTCTTCTTTGCTTTCGAAATAAGTGTAGATCGTCCCCATGCCCAATTTTGCCGCTTTCCCTATTTTAGACATGGTTAAACCCGCCAATCCTATCTCTGACACTAGGGTCAAAGTTACTTGATGAATGCGCTCTATCTTCTGCGGGTCTCTTGGTTTCATGTCAGCAAAGATAATAGATAAAAGCATCCAAAGCTACTCCACTCGAAAATCTAAATAATAATAAGGCAAGTCTCGTTTAGGAGTGGTTTGTTTTTCTAAATTCGTATCAAATAAACGGTTTAAGTTATTGCCTGCAAGGTCTTCTAATTTGCTGTCGATTTGAATGCGATAAGGTTTTGATTGCCAATTGTTTAATGGGGTGAATATCCACGTTTTATCATCATTTTGTAATTGACTATTTCCAGCAACTTTCTTTCCTTTTTTATTATAAAGAACTAAGGAATTTGCTGCTAAAGCATGATCTAAAGATTCTCCAAAATGTATAATGACAGCATCTTTGGTATTTGCTTTAGGGGGTTCAACCTGCCAATTGTTAGGATTTGGGGCGATTCTATCTGCTTTAACTACACTTATTTTTTTTGTGAAATCATTGGCTAAAGAATACCCATTGGCATCTTTCCAATTTTTAGAAATGTGCAAAGTATAGCTTTTTCCTTCTTCTAGTGGTGCGCCTAATTTTTGGTTCCTCAACAACTCTCTTTTGACTCTACCTGGGTCAAACCAAAGCGTTAAACGAGTTCGATCTTCATTCCATAACAATGGCGTTAATTCTAAAAAAGGTGCTGTGATTTTTTCTCCTTTTTCATTTTCTAAATGTAGATATTGATACCCGTTTCCATCACTCATTGGCGCAGAAAAATGGAGATACATTTTTAGTAAGTTCTCTGGTAATTCTTCAATCGTAGGATATAACTCCCTTAACGTGGTAAGTGTGTAATCTTTTTTAGGAACAGGTTTAAAAGTAAAATAGGGAACGTTTGGGAATCTGGCTTGATAAGTCAAATTTTTGCTAAAAGGAATGAGTGGGCAGAAGTATAAGCTATTATTCTCTATGGTCGATTTCCCTACTATTGGCGGCACTGGATTATCAGGATTTTGAGGAAATAAAAAAACTTGTAAACCTTCTTTTTGAAACGAATCGGTTGGGAGATTTTCTAATTGTACACAGCCTTTATGCTCATGATCTTCTTCGGTGACTATGGAGAGCGTTTGGGCATATAAGTTACTCTTGGATAAGAAAATAAAGAGTATCAAACGGGAAAATGAGCTTAACATTTTTAGTTGTGTTTTGAAATAAGGTGGCTGTGGGAAACAGCCACCTTATTATGACTTACAGCCACCGATTATTTTGTGTATACAAATCCAAATCACCATTACTTCTTCTCTGCAACATAATGAAATGACTATCAGATAATTTGTCTAATTGCTGGACATTTACGAAAGGTAAATTGATGAAATCGACTCCTGCCGTTCCAGATCGTTCTGCTACTTTTTCTGTCAAAGAATCATGAAAATTAGCAACTTGATCTACAGAAATTTTCATAACTGCTCTAGAAGAATTCGCCATTAATAAATAGCTTTTGCCTTCTTTTTCCATTTGGATGATGTCTAATGGTACATTCCAATTACCTAATTCAGCCACTGTTTGTCCTGTCGTATGTTCGCCTGGTCTTAAACTTTCCATTGGGAAAACGACTAAAGGCGTACAGGTATATGCTGCTACCAAATTAGCTTTGCCGGCAATATTTACTGGTAAAAAAGCTTTGATAGGGGCATGTGTTTCATACTTGCCATGTGCTGCATGGTAAATCTCTAAGGATGCTTGCATTTGCTCCGACTTAAATGGAAAAGGAATGCTTCTAAAAGTAGAGGCAAATTCTTCATTTGACAAACCTGAAACCATGACTTTTCCTTCAAAATAATTTAGATCAGAGATGGCTGATACTCGCATGCTATTTCCTCTTCTGTCTTTTTTCTCAGCATCAATTGGATTATTAATCTCCATTTTTGAATGACTCACTTCGGTTAATGGTACATGCTGAATCGTCTCGCCATCTGTCTTTAATAATACAGGCGTGCCGTTGCTATGATGTACTGCGAAATAAATCATTTTGGAAATAGGATTAACTGCCATATCTTGGATGGTAATTTCCGCAGCAGTTGTGCCCAATAAAGCAGCGATTTGTTCGTCTACTTTAGCCATTTTGATTTCTTTGGGTGCCTCAGCTGCTACCTTATCTTTGGTATCAATGGCAGTAACCATCGCACTTTTGGAATCTCCGACAAATAGGATGCCTTCGGGGCCAAAAGAAATGGCATTCATGGATTGTACCTCTGGATTGCCCATGATAAAATTGGCAGTTAATGGAGAAGTACCATCATTCGCTATTAAATTTGTTGCTAGTAGGGCAACGAATGCTAGGATTAGGGTGTTAATTTTTTTCATTGTATTGAATTTTGCTTAGTGATCGACGTATCTGATATTTTTAAAATATCTGATACGTTTTGAAGGTGTTTCTTATAAGTTTTTGATTGACTTTTTATTTTTAATGTAAAAAATGCTTGTATAAGTATTCAATAAAGTCAAAGTCTAGATCCGTAATTTTATTTATTCGTGGGGCTTAAAAAAAGAATTCCCCACGGATAGATAAAATTACAGATTTAGATGTTGACTATATACGTATCAGACAATTTGAAATTGTCAGATACGAATACGTATAAAACCAAAATCTATCAATAAAGTTGAATTATCTATGACCTCAAAAATATTAATTATCATGGGGAGTTCCCGAAGTGACGGCAATACCCGAAAAATAGTTGATGTCATTATGGCTAAGACCAATGCGGAATTAATTGATTTAAACGCTTATAAAATTAGTTATTTTGATTATGAACATCGCAATAAATCGGATGATTTTGTCGAAATCGCTACAAAAATGATGGAATATGAGCATATTATCTTCGCTACGCCAATCTATTGGTATGCGATGAGCGCGCAATTAAAAACCTTTTTTGATCGGATGTCCGACCTTTTGACTATTCGAAAATCTTTGGGGCGACAATTTCGGGAAGGGAAGACGATGTATGCAGTTGCGTGTAGTTCTGACGAGGTTGAATATGACGGTTTTTGGATGCCTTTTCAAAAAACTGCGGAATATTTGGGGATGGAATATGGTGGAGATTTGCATGGTTGGATAGTCGAAAATGAAATACCCGAAGAGGGCTTACAAAACATTAATACTTTTTGTGACAATATTATTACTACCAATGAAAAGTAAATTGAAAATAAATCAAGCTATTCCAGAGGACTATACAGCCATTGCTGATATCTACAATGAATACATCAGAAGCGGTGGCGCAACGATGGACGAAGTCATTAAAACAGAAAAAGACATAGCTGCTTGGGTTGAAAAATTCAATGATAGAGAACGCTTATTTACCTTGAAAAAAGCAGATAAAATAATCGGGTGGGGGATTATCAAAAAATACAGTGATCGTAGTGGATACCGGACTACTTGTGAAACGGCTATTTATCTGACTAGTACCGAAAAGGGAAATGGCTATGGTACTTTCCTAAAGAAATATGTGATGCAAGTCTGTAAAGATTTAGGCTATCGGCATTTAGTCGCCAAAATTTTAGGAGGAAATCAAGCTAGTATTATTTACAATCAAAAATTGGGCTATACCATTGTGGGAACTCAGAAAGAAGTTGGATTTCGAGATGGGCAGTGGTACGATGTGGTTATTATGCAATATCTAATAAAATAAATAATTGATAATTCTTTTTTTAGTTGAAAAATCCTACCTTACTGTCAACAATACTAATTTACCTCTAGCCTCATTAAAAAATTAGAACGTTTTTAAACCTTTTTTTACTTATGTAGTTTATTTGCTGCATTTTGTTTAACATTCCTTATTTTTCTTGTTTTTCATTTCTATCTAAAATTTGGTTTTTAGTTGCTGATAATCAAATTGTTATGCTTTATTTTTTTAATAAAATAGATTTGTAACAAGAAAGTAAAGTTTAAACAAAATGAAGATGTGAGCTAATCTTATTGATTTTATTTTATAAGCTAATTCATATCTAAAACATTTTTTTATCTAAAAATATTTGCAAAAAGTGGCAAAAAAAATAGCAGTTATCGGTTCGGGGTTTGCGGGATTAAGTGCCGCATCTTGTTTAGCGCAAGCAGGCGAAGAGGTGCATTTATTTGAAAAAAATGAACAACTAGGTGGACGTTCACGGCAATTCAAATCGGATGGTTTTACCTTCGATATGGGACCAAGTTGGTATTGGATGCCTGATGTTTTTGAGCGATATTTTAAACGCTTTGGCTATACCAGTAAGGATTTTTATGATTTGAAATTATTAGATCCTTCCTTCTCCATGATTTTTGAAGGCAACGAAGAAATGAAAGTGCCTGCAAATTTTGAAGAGTTATGCCAAATGTTTGAAAACGAAGAGAAGGGGAGTGCGGACAAGTTGCGGAAATTCATGAAAGAGGCGGCTTATAAATACGAAAAAGGCGTGAATGATTTGGTGTATAAACCAGGGCTTTCTTTGATGGAATTTGCCGATCTAGATTTAATTAAAAATGTATTTCGACTACAAGTTTTTTCTTCTTTTAGTAAGCATGTTCGACAATATTTCAAAAGTCCCAAGTTGATTGCTTTGATGGAATTTCCCGTACTATTCTTAGGGGCAATGCCAGAAGATACGCCTGCTTTATACAGTTTAATGAACTATGCTGGCTTAAAACTAGGTACTTGGTATCCGATGGGTGGTTTTCACAAGATTGTAGAAGGTATGGAACGAATTGCCAAAGAACAAGGCGTCCATATTTACAAAAATGAACCTGTCACTAAGTTAGCGGTCCAACAAAAAAGCGTACATCGAGTGATGGCGAATGGACATAGTATGGACATTGATGCAGTAGTCGGAGCGGCGGATTATAACCATGTCGAGCAACATTTATTAGACGAACAATTTCGGAACTATTCCCCTCAATATTGGGCGAAAAAAACTTTTGCACCTTCTTCTTTACTTTTCTACTTAGGTGTAAAAAAGAAAGTACCTAAATTACAGCATCACACCCTGTTTTTTGATAATAATTTAAAACTTCATTCGGAAGAAATTTATAAAAATAAAAAGTGGCCAACCAAACCTTTGTTCTATGTGTGTTGTCCTTCTAAAACAGACGACTCTGTAGCACCTGAAGGTAGTGAGAACTTATTCTTGCTGATGCCGATTGCCGCAGGTTTGGAAGATGGAGAAAGTATTAGAGAGGAATATTATGAAGTAATGATGGAAAGATTGGAGTCTTACGTAGGGGAAGATCTACGAGATTCCATCGTGTATAAGAAGAGTTATTGTGTTTCTAATTTTATTGAGGACTATAATGCATACCAAGGGAATGCTTATGGTTTGGCAAATACTTTGATGCAAACAGCTCATTTGAAGCCAAGTATCAAGAGTAAGAAACTCAATAATTTATACTTCGCTGGTCAATTGACAGTGCCTGGTCCAGGCGTTCCACCGTCTTTGATCTCTGGACAGGTTGTGGCAAAAGAACTACTGAAAAATTTATAATAGCTGAGGGCTGAGGGCAAAGGACATAGTGTATGTACCCTTTGCCCTCAGCCCATAGCCCTAAGCGAAATAACTATGAAAGAATTGTTTAAAAAAGCGCTTTTCGACCAAGTTTCGTCGGAATGCAGTAAGCTGACTACTCGAAAGTACAGCACCAGTTTCTCTTTGGGAATTTATTCTTTGGACAAGAAATTCCACGAGCCGATCTATAATATTTATGGATTTGTACGCTTTGCGGATGAGATTGTAGATAGTTTCGAAGGGTATGAACAGGCTTACTTATTAGACAAATTCTGGAAGGATACACATGAGGCAATCAAACAAAAGATTAGTCTAAATCCAATTTTGAACAGTTTTCAGCAAGTCGTACACGAATACGATATAGAGCCAGATTTATACAATACTTTTATGCGAAGTATGGAAATGGATTTGGATAGTCAACAAAATCGGCATACGCATACTAGACAATCTTACGAAGAATATATTTTAGGTTCAGCCGAAGTGGTTGGTTTGATGTGTTTAAGAGTTTTCTTGAAAGGAGATGATGCAGAATATCAAAGGTTAAAGTCCTCGGCGATGAAATTGGGGGCAGCATTTCAAAAGGTAAATTTTTTGAGAGATGTAAAGGCAGATTATGAAGAATTAGGACGTACTTACTTCCCTGGCGTTGATTTAGCAGCCTTTTCTTTAGCAGAAAAAATAAAAATTGAAAAAGAAATTGAGGCAGATTTTGCAGCTGCTTTGGTAGGCATCAAAGAATTACCTAGAGGTGCTAGAAGAGGTGTTTACATTGCCTATATTTATTACAAAAAGCTATTTGATAAAATCAAAAGTACGCCTGCCGAAAGATTGATGAATGAGCGTATCAGAATACCAAATACTAGAAAATTTGGTTTGTTGTTCAATTCCCTAGTAAGGCATAAGTTTAATGCAATTTAAGAGCATTAGAAATGGAAATGACGATTATATGTTGAATTTTTCCACTCAAATGCGGACTTTTGTTACTGAAACTTACTTTTAAATTTAAGACCTGCCCGACTAGCTGTCAGGCTGGCGGGTTTTAGATTTCTAATTTTAGATTAAATTATGACTTGGATTCCAGCTACTATAATCACCGTCGCCACTGTTATCATCATGGAGTTTGTGGCGTGGGCAATGCATAAATATGTGATGCACGGATTTTTGTGGTATTTACATGAAGATCACCATCAAGTAAATCCTAACCAATTTTTTGAAAAGAATGATGCCTTCTTTTTGATCTTTGCCATACCTAGTATGCTTTTATTTTGGTTTGGTTCTTATGAATTTAATGCTTTGTTTTGGATCGGATTGGGCATTTTGATTTATGGAATGTTGTATTTTTTTGTGCATGATATTTTTATCCACCAACGGTTCAAATTTATGCGCAATACGGAATCGGTTTATTTCAGAGCATTGCGGAAAGGACATAAGGTACACCACAAACATTTAGGAAAGGAACACGGTGAGTGTTTTGGGATGTTGTTAGTTCCTTTTAAATATTTTCGGGAGGCGAAAAAGGCTGCTGCTCGAAGATAAATACTTTTCTAATTCAACGATCTCAATCAAGCCATTCATTAATTTGTGAACAAAATAGTAGGTACTATCATTCACTTGATAAGTGACCTCTTGGAAAATTGACGGTTTCTTCCCTTTTCAAGAGAATATCTATAGCTCTCGGCAGCGGATTAGGTTAAAATGGTTGATTTGAAAATTTCGTATAATCCTAATTTTTTACCTAGTCTACTCGGACGGTTTCCCCTGACTTCCTGCCAAAATACCTCCGTCTATGGTCAGTTCGGTACCAGTAATATATTTGGACTCGTCATTAGCTAGAAATAAAGCACTATAAGCTACATCGATAGGTTCGCCAAAATGCCCCATTGGGATGCCCGCCTCTACATCTTTCATCATTTTTATTCGCATTTCTCCCGTACCTAGCATGGTGTCCCACATTGGGGTCATAATAGCCGCAGGATGAATGCTATTGCAACGAATTTTATAGCCTTTTTCAGCACAGTATAAGGCAACACTTTTAGTATGATTTCTTACGGCTGCTTTACTCGCAGCATAGGCGACTGCTAACGGAATGCCAACGATCCCACTTCTAGAAGAGATATTGACGATAGTTCCACTTTTTTCTTTCATGGCCTTGATGGCATATTTACAACCTAACATCACGCCCGTAGAGTTGACAGCTTGTACTTCTTGCCAAGATGCCAAGTCTATATTTTCGGCATCAAAAGGACCACTTGTTTCTAAAAAACCTGTGATCCCTGCGTTATTGACCAAGACATCTAAACGGCCATATTTTTCAAGGATATAGTTTGTTACTTGTTGCCATTCTGATTCGTGTTTGACATCTAGGTGTTGATACGCTCCGTTGGACAAAGGTTTGGCGACTTGTTTGCCTTCTTCATCATTGATGTCAGAGATAATAACGATTCCGCCTTCTTGGTGAAAGAGTTCGGCTATGGCTTTTCCGATCCCTCTTGCTGCGCCTGTGATTAGGCAGATTTTTTGGTCGAGTCTTTTCATATTTTTAAGTCGATTTTTCTATTCATCGTTGTATTTAAAAATAAAAATATTTCTAAGTAACGACGAAATAATAAATCCGTCAAGTTGGGCGAGGTTATTTTGTTCTCAGTTTTTGCCAAAAATTCTTTTCATAGCAGGGCTACGGAAATAATTTTTGGTAGAAAATGAGGGCAAAAGAAACCGTCCAAACCA
>CALDTJ010000042.1 GCA_937924145.1 uncultured Saprospiraceae bacterium | reverse complement strand
GTCGTCATTGTGACACCATCCGCTGGTTGGCAACTTCCTGCTGGTGTATCTCCTGTGTCTGGATTTCCTCCATTATCTCCACCGTCTCCTACATCAGGCTTCGTTCCCGTTGTCGTGAAAAAAGAAGAAGCTGAATAATCTGCAAAATCACCATTGCTACATTGCTGTCTTACTTGATACTCGTACTGAGTTCCAGCTAATAAATTATTAAGATAACGGTAATAATTAGTTGAATTATCGGTAAAAGACCAATCTGTAGTGCCAACAGGACGGAATCTAAATTGATTGACCGCTGGACCGAAAGGTTGTACGGTATATACATAGGTTGCATTATCAGATGTTGCATCCGCAGATAAAGCAGAGGCTGGCAGAGGTGTACAAGGCACAAATCCAGCAGTCGTAAATGATTGTGTTTCCGTATAAGGAGACCAATCTGATGGACAACATTTTCTCCTCGCTTGGTATTCATATTCACTCGCCATATCCAAACCAGTTACCAATTGGAAAAAATTAGAAGTTTCTTGGGTTTCTGTCCAAGCGGTCTCTCCCATTTTTCTATACCTAAAAGAAATATCTTGCTCGCCTGAAGGATAACTAACGTTTAAATAAATCGCATCATTTTCTGCTCCATTGGCATAAAAACCTTCTGGTGCTTGACAACCTTCTGCTGCTGGAAATAAATTCTGAACGACGTATCTATCAAAGTAATAAGTAATTTCTACGTTAGTCGTATCGTCTGTTCTTGGAAACCATGATTCACCAGAGTCCAAAAACCAACCATTGTTATCTCCGCCCCAACCCCAGTTGAAGTGAAAATATTCTGTGTCGCCTTCTCCTCCTGTTGCATCAAAATAGCCGTAGCCATCTGCCACCCAAGTATGTGCGCCACCAAAAACACTTACACCTGACAACAATAACGGACGCCCTCTATCTAAATCATTTTTCGCTACCCAGTGAAAATCATTATTTGAATCATAAAACCAATTGGCAGATTGATCAAATCCAAAATTATTAACAAAAGCATTTCGAATATAACTCAAATAAGTTTCCGTATAATCGGTGCTATAATAAGTATAAGTAGAAACGCCCATGTGGTAAATCAACTTCGCCACATCTGCATTTGGCCCCGTTAATTCATCAGGCATATTAGCCCAATTATAATCGGTCGTACAAAAATCTGCTGTTTGCTCTCCGTAGATTGGGTCAGTATAGGTATTACTTCCATTTCCAGTAACTGGAGCATTGTGAAATTTGATTAGTTGCGCCATCGCAATTGGTCCGCAACCACAATAGGTTCTTCCATCTGGACCTGAAGTTGCAGTTTCCTCATTAGCAGGACATTCTGCATTATAATATAGTCCTTGGTTCCACTTCGTAGTCGTCAATGGAGCCACAACCACACCTTGTTGTCTAGATGAGCTCGTATTTCTACTACGCAATGTTTTCCATTCGTTTTGGATCGCCAAGGTTGGTTGAATATTATTTTCTCGAACGTATTTTATACGCTCTTCGTGCAAGGATAAAGTCCCCCAAAGACCAACATATTCTTCCTTAAGATCCAAGTCGATATTACTCTCGTCTGAAAAACCTAATACAGCATTGTACCGATCATCTGCTGCGATAATCACAAATCCTGTTGGTGATAAATTAAAGATGTGAAAATTCTCTTTTCCGTCAACCTCTTTAGTGAAACGCTCCGTAACGCTTAAGTTTCTTGCATTCTTCAAAGCAGGTCTGGCATTTCGCTTAATGACGGTTGAGACTAGTGCCTCAGCTGCATCAACGGATACAGTTTGGGCAAAAGTTGTCATCGAAAATGCCAAGAAAAGGATTGTTGAAAATAAGTGTAGTGTTTTTTTCATAATAGTTGAAAAAATTTAAGTGGTTCAATTCGAGCAATCTTGTGCTCATTTAAAATGTGTTACGGATAGTAATAGTAAGAAACTCGTTTCTGTAAAAATAAACAGTTTTTAATAGTATTCGGTATGTTTTGGGAGAAATATGGTCGGAAATTCTAATTTGTCGGCAATTAATCAAAAATCAGAGAGCAGTTTCCATAATAATTCCGCATTAGGGAAAAACTGCTCTCTTTCTTTAACCTTTTGCATTACGACGATAAAATATATAAAAAGTAACAGAGTAAAGAAGTTCAGGATATCATTAAGCAAAAACTTATTTTCAATTGTTTCAGAAAAAATTGAATACTACAATTTTATGGCTTACTTTTGTCAAATAATTATTAATTCATTCTTCCACCAAACCCTATTTGATATGCAAATTGATACTAAAGAACATTACAAATATAGCTGGCAAGTTCAAAAATTATTAGCAGATTTTGAGGTAGAAGATGTTTGGCAATTTCCTGTTGTTTTACAGGAAGAACATACCGTCTCCTTTTTTCAAGCGCAATTATTTGCAGCGATGGAGCAATTATCCCAAAAAGGATTAGCAGGTTGGTTGTTTAAATTAAGGTTCTTCCTAGGCAATCTTTTTGGTTGGGATAAACCTACTGAAACTGCCAAAAACGCTATGAAAAAAGGTAGTCTTAGAGAAAGGTATGCACAAAAAAATAATTTAATGGAAAGTGACCTAATCCCTATTGGAAATGCAGAATTTGAACCCGTTTATGTATTAGAAAATGAGTCTTTAGCAGAAATCAGCAATGAAACAGTACATGCTGGATTGCATTTATCAAAGGTTCCTTTAGGGGATAAGTATACGATTCAAATGGCGGTTTATGTTAAACCAAAAGGTAATTTTGGAAAGTTATATATGGCCTTAATCAAGCCTTTTCGATTGGCTATAGTTTATCCTGCTATGATGAAAATGGTTGGTAAGCATTGGACTGCCTTTGTAAAAAATGGCTAAACGAACTCCTAGAAGTTGGTGTTTTGAAAGCACCTTCTTCTTTACAAAAAAACACCATTTCTTTTTGAAAATTTATGGGTTTTAAAAAATTTAAAGAAAGAGATGCTATTAAAGCATCGCTTTCTCTGGGCTTATATTTCGAAACTCTCTCAACAATTTATTAAACTCCATTATCATCCGAGCCGAACCACCCCAAATAAATACATCTTGCACCGCAAAAGCAGGCATTTCAAAATATTCACCATTAGTCAAAATGACTTTTTTCACTTTTTTATTGGTTGGATTATTTAAATCTGAAATAGAAATGTCTAATGCTCTTTCTACTTCATCAGGAGCAATGGTATAGGAAGGCTTTCCTTTTATATGAGCTAAAATTGGAGTAACTAAAGAGTTGCTTGGGGGGATAAAAACAGGAGTTAAAGCACCAATTATATTGGTTCGAGGAACTATCACACCGACTTCTTCATGGGTCTCTCGAATAGCCGTTTCAATTAAATCTTGATCCTCTTTTTCTCTTTTTCCGCCTGGAAAGGAAATTTGTCCTGGGTGCGCTCGACTTTTTTGAGGTCTCAACATCATTGGAAAATACAACGAGTCATCATGCTCATAAATAGCCATCATGACCGCACAAATTCTTGGAGGTATTTTTTTAAATCTCTTGACTGCATTCTCCTCCTCCTCTAACATTAATTGTAACATCTTTGGATCTAATCCTTCTTTCCGAATATCGCTATGAGGTAATTCTTTTTTGAGTCTTGCTTGTAAAAACTGTATCAATTCCTGCATGTGAAAATTTTTCTTTCTCTTTTCAACAGGAAAAAACAGGATGATGTTTTGAAATGGTGGAAGATAATAAAGATTGTATGATTGAGTCGCTACGCTGATTGTATGATTGTTAACGACGTTTCGCAAGCAATCATACAATCAGCGCAGCGGCACAATCATTTTATCCTTTAATCACTTTTTTCGTGGTCAACAATTGCCCATTCTCTATCGCTCTTAAGAAATAAATACCTTTTTCTAATTGACTGAGGTCTACCCTAGTTTGCTCTTGAGTGTTAAAGCGTTTCACTTCTTGACCAACGGAATTATATAAATAGATTTCTACAGGATTTTCACTGTACCGACCTAAATCAATCGTCAATTCATGATTAAATGGATTTGGATAAACTGTTAATTCAGGTTTCGCAAAAGGATCATCAATGAGCGTTGTTGTTTCAGCATTTACCGTTTCTAATTCATCCGTCATAAATTCATCCGCTATCGTTGTATTTCTAGCTGTAGCAGGACTGTTTTCCGCTCTTAACGAAGAACAACTACTAGCACTAATAGAAGCTGTAAAAGTAGCCCCTGGCAATGCGTGAAAACCCTCGGTCAAAGTGATCGTCGTCCCTGCTTGATAAGTCACCGTCGAATTTGAAATACTATTATTAGCTGTAATAGAATTCGATGCACCATAGGTATGAGTTCCATTGGAAATATTAGTGCTCATTGTCATATCGACCTCACAACTACCATCTAATACCGTCAAATTACCACTTGCATCAAAAGGATCTGACCATTTTTCGTTGGTGTAAACGTCTGAACCAGTTAAAGTTAACAAGAAATTTTCTAGATCAACTTTTTCCGTTTCTGTCAAATTAAGATTTCCACCTCCGTTTCTCAACCTTCTATCCAATCCATTTACTTGTGGTACATTATTATAATGGTCAATTACCGCTCTAAGTGTTGCTTTGGACCCATCGTGCATCAATGGCCCATTCAAAACACCATCGGCATTCACCATGTCTCTAAGCGTTGGAGACCTCGTATTTGTCAAATCTGTTGCTCCTGGATTTCCTGCTACCCCAATCACTCCATTGTTTCCACTATTATCTCGGAGGTCAAACCCTGGTGCTTGGTGGCAAGCAGCACAATTGGCACCTCCATTTCTAGAGCTATTCATAAACAATTGTTTTCCATTATTTTCAGAGGTTGTAAAATTTGGAAAATTAGCATTATCATTTCCTGTAGCAGCTCTGCCAACATCATATTTAGAATCAAAGGATTGAATACTCCTAACAAACTGTGCCATTGCTTGCTGCATTCTTGCCTCCGTAATGGTGTTATCTCCAAAAGCTAAGGAGAACAAAGATTCATAATAATCCAAATCACCCATTTTACGAATCAATGAATCTAAATCTGGTTGTCCATTTGTTCCACTGAATCCCATTTCTATATGATCCTGAATCGGTTGAGTCGTTTGAATTTCCAAAGTAGCAGCCCGCTTGTCCCAAAAAAAACGGTCTTCGTTTGAAAAACGGGCATTAATTAGCCGCATGGAGTGCCGACCAGTTAATCCACCATCTTGTCCTACACTTTGAACAGCAATATCACTAAATCCAAATTGCTGTTGATGACAACTTGCGCAGGCAATCGTATTATTCGAAGATAATTGCTTGTCATAAAAAAGGACTCGACCAAGTGTCGCTCCCTCATCTGTAATGGTATTTCCTGCGGTGTTGTCTCGATTGATATAATTAGGAATATTTTGAGCCTCATAATTAAAGAGGTTGGTCATATCAATTGTGCTTGAGACTAAAAAAAAGTAAGTTACTGCTAAAAGTAGGGTACATTTTACCTTCATAATTGAGCGCGCGTTTTTGTACGATGGATTACTTTATGAAATACTATTCTTTCATATAAGATATCAACAAATGATTTGTACTCATTTCTTTTATCTTTTTTTAAAAAAATTAAATTTTGGCTTTTAGTTAGGAAGGAATCGCTCTATTTATTGATAGATTTTCTGGTTAGACGGCAAAATACAATTTACTTGTGGGTAAGTTCTTAGGCACATTTAGTTTCACATTCCGAAAGCTATCAGAAGCACTACGACACAACGGTTTAAAGTATTGGTTTTTAGCCCGTTATGTCGTTGAATCGTAGTGTGAAATATTAATATAAATCGGTCCAATTAAATTAAAGAGGTAAGTATCTGATAATTCACTTTCAATTTTACAAATTCTAATAGTTCATCATAGGCTATCTCGCCAATATTACTTTTACTGATGTGATTTATCTCTGCTGCTGAATATAAATAAATGGTTTCTTGATAAAGTACTATTTTATAGTCTACGCCCCCTTATTTTTATTCTCCTTATAAACTCCATTCAGAATTACCACCGATAAAATGGTCCAAAATATCACGTATATTGGCCCAGATAATGGAATTCCAAATATAGCTTGCTCGCAATCGAAAGCTGGGCATTTTACGATGTAATAGATCACGTTGAAAATGCCAAATAGCCCGATTACTAAGTTAAATTTTCCTTTCATAATTAATTTTTTTGTTAAAAAACAAGATAGAGATAGTATTGGAAAACCTACTCCCCCAACTCCTTAATAGCCAACCAAGCCATTAAACCAATACTCAGTTCTAAAGCCGATTCATCCACATCAAAAGTATCCGTATGTACATTAGAGGTAATCCCACGAGCCTCATTTCGAATACCTAATCGGTAAAAACAAGCAGGAATCTTTTGAGAATAATAAGCAAAATCTTCGGCAGTCATTCTAATCGGCAAATCGACCACTTTATCAGCCCCCAAAAATTCTTGGGCATTTTTCTTTGCTCTTAACGTCAACTCTTCATTATTCACCAAAAAAGGATAACCACTTCGTACTTCGAAGTCACATTTGCCGCCCATGCCTTCTGCCATAGAGGTGGCGATTTTTATCATTTTTTGGTGGGCAATTTTTCGCCATTCTTCGTCCATCGTCCTAAACGTTCCTTCTACTTTAACCTCTGATGGAATAATGTTAGTAGCACCTCCCGTAGAATTAATTTTACCTAAGGTCAAAACCGTAGGTACAGTCGGATTAGCGTTTCTACTAACCACTTGTTGCAATGCCACAATAATATGAGAAGTGATCAAAATTGGATCAATACCGTTATGCGGCATCGCACCATGCCCGCCTTTGCCTGTGATGGTAATGTATATTTCATCCGTCGATGCCATATACATCCCTGGTCGAATACCAATTTTTCCAACTTCTAATGGTGGATGCACATGTTGCCCGAAAATACTAATAGGTTTGGGGTTTTCAAGTACCCCTTCCTTTATCATAATAGACGCACCTCCAGGCAATTTTTCTTCCCCTGGCTGAAAAATCAACTTGATGGTTCCTTCAAAATGTTCTCTGACAGCATGTAAAATTTTAGCAGTACCCAATAAAGAAGAGGTATGCACGTCGTGACCACAAGCGTGCATAATTCCTTCATTTTTAGACTTATACGGCACATTATTCGCCTCTTTGATGGGCAATGCGTCGATATCTCCTCGCAGAGCAATTACTTTTTTGGAAGGATTTTTTCCTTCAATTAAAGCCACTACTCCATTTCCAGCCATACCATGTTCAAAAGGAATGCCGTAGGCTTTTAGCTTTTTGGCAATGTATTTCCCAGTTTCCACCTCTTCAAATGATAACTCTGGATTTTGGTGTAAATGCCTTCTGATATGAACTACTTCTTCGTGTAAAGATGTCGCTAAGGATTTTATTTTTTCTTTTAACATTTTTTATTGCTAAAACGAGGCTGTATCAAAAGACCTATTTTGAAAATCTACCAATAAAAGTTCTCATTTTTCAATTAGTACAGAACTTTTCCCACTTTGGAGAGGGTAAGGGGGAGGATTTCAATATTTTATTCGGCAAAAAAAATATGCCGAGTCTTTTGAGACAGCCCAGTTAGTTTTAAAAATTTAGGTATATTTTTCTTGATAAGCCGACCATCTAGTGGCAATATTCTCTCTCAAATTCATATAAAAAAGAGAAAAATCAGACATGTGCATATTCCCACCGGGCATAATCATACTTTTGAAAGCCCAATTTTTAGGATTAGAAATATACAAAAAGCCATCTTTTCGGACTTGGGCAGAACATTCATTTAAGTAGGGTTTAGATAATCCTGTTACATTCATGCCCAAAGGCTCCTCTGATAAAAAGCCTTCCCAATTGGGTTTCTTTTGGGTATCTAAAACTAAATGAACTGCCCCTTTATGAGCAGATGTTGGCATAATTTCATCTGTTCTTTTCCAACTAAGTGGATTAACTCCAAGTGGTTTTATTTTGTTCCTTTTCACCCATTTTATTTGACCGTTTCCACCATAAACAATCTCAGCATTATCCAATATTTTTATCGGTCCTCCATTATCTAAATAAGTATCATAGGCAACCACACAGTTAATATCCGTTGCACTTTCGGCAGGATAAATAGTTGTTAAAGTATCACCAAACTTGTCTTGTGGAAACCAGAATCCTATTGGGTAAGCAGCAACCATTTTCTTTGCCAATGGAGTTCCTTCTATTCGATCATCCATCAAGCGCATAATATGCAATGCGCCTTGACTATGCCCCGCCAAAAAGAATGGTTTCCCTTCATTCAAATTTTCTAAATAATAATCAAAGGCTTTTAAGCAATCTTCGTAAGCCAACTCCAGTGCTTTCCGTCCATTATTGCCTGCACCTAAAAAAGAATAAAAGGTTGCTTGTCGATATTTAGGAGAAAAAATTCGACCACAACTATTAAAAACAGAGGCTTGTCCACCCATTATCATCTCGCTAATCAATTCGGTGGAGCTTGGGTGATTGATTGGACAGTTCCATCCTAATTTACTGAAATTCAAAGTTGGAGCGATGAAAAAAACATCCACTTCACCATTTTTCCAAGCATCGGATGAAGAAATACCTTCAGGCGTTAATTTGACTTTAGAATCTATCGAAGGATGGGCAAACCAATGGTCTAGATCGGCATAATCTGGCGCTGTTGGGATAGGTTGCTCTCCAAAATTATGTGCTGGTTTAATATTCTTTTTAAGACTATTCCAACCAGCAATTTGCTTAGCTTTTTTCTTTAAGGAAGAAAGAATTGACATGCTCTTTTTTTAGATGATTGTTGAGCAAGCAAAGGTAGGAAAAATTTAGCGGCTAGTTGCTGGTTTCTAGTTGCTAGTTACGTTCACAACTAGAAACCAGTAACTAGCAACCAGCAACCAGTCTACAACTTATTCTTATTAATAATCGCCAACAACTCTTCTCGGTAGTTTTTACCGATTGGCAGATGTTTAGCTTGTCCTTTTTCAGTAATTTCCACCATATTTCCAACAATCGCATTGATCTTATCCGTACCAACGATGTAAGAGCGATGAATGCGCTTAAATTGACCTGCTGGCAGTTTACTTTCCAAACTTTTCATGGTTTGGAGCGTAATGACTCTGCTGTTTTCCATTCGGATAATGACGTAATCTTTCAAGCCTTCTATGTACACAATGTCATCATAATTAACTTTGATTAATTTCTTATCTGCTTTTACAAAGAAATAATCGGCACCATCGCTTGGTGTATCAGCAGTAGCACTACCTCCTTTAGTTAGGTCAATTTGATCAATTGCCTTATTGGTTGCTTTGATAAATCGCTCTAAAGAAATTGGTTTTAATAAATAATCTAAGGCATTTAATTCAAAGCCTTCAACGGCATAATTTGGATAGGCAGTTGTAAAAATAACCAAGGGTGGATTTCTTAAGGTTCTCAAAAAATCAATCCCTGTCAACTGTGGCATTTGAATATCTAAAAACATCAAGTCAATCGAATTATTTCTTAGCGCATCATTGGCCTCTAATGCATTACTACACTTCTGCACCAAATTCAATTCTGGTACTCTTTGAATGTGTGTCTCTAATACATCTTGCGCTAAAGGTTCGTCATCGACGATAATTACATTTATCATATTGTGGTTTTGCTGAATTAATGAGTTTTTTAATATTCGTTCTTTAGAAAGACAATGGATAAAATAACCAAATTCTAATCGAAATGCTACTTATCCATTAAAATATGCTACGAATAATCCTTTTTTAATACTTGACAAAGATGATTTTTTTTAGGTAAAAATTCATTTTTTTACGAAAAAACAAGTAAAATATCCGACAAAATGAACTGTTTTGACGTTTTTCAATTGTTTCTTCTTCAGAAAATATAAGAATGATTGTAAAAACAAATATTATTTTTATATTAGCATAAGAATTGATATATAAGGAATTTAATTTCATTAAACGCATATCAATTTAAATAAATACGTAATTTTTTTATATTTAATGAATTACCTATTTATTTTCCTACGATTAAGAACCTGTAAAGCTTTTTTAGAAAGGTATTTAGCGGCTATTTTACTAAAATAGCAATGAATTTCAATAACAAAAACATATTAGAAACTTCTTGTTAGTGAAAACCGTTATGCTTTTTTTATCATTGCTTACTTTAAACAGTTTGGTATGAATACTTTCTTGCTTAAAATGGGCTGTTTTTGCCTTTTTGGATTTATTTTTTTCCAATCATTTCAGACAGAATTCAATTCTAATGTTTCCCCCTTATTAGGCCAACAAAAACAAATTGAATTAATCGAGCAGAAAACAGCCGTCATTGCTGTTGATGCAAATTATAGTTCTGTGGCCAACTATGAGACCATTGAAGGCAATCTAGAACACTACCTTGAACAATGACATTTAAATAACTAGTTTCAAACAAACTAAATACTTTCGAGTAAACAATTTAGCTTAGCAGCAGGTTAATCATTTTTGGTGATGCCTGCTTTTTTTTTACAGGATGATCGACCGATCCCGAAAGGTGAATCTCCAGTATGAGCAAACGAAGTTTGTGAACCGCACAGCGGATGGGATGACAAGGGAGAGAACCGCAAAGCGGACGGGATGGCAGGTCGTACTTTTTACTCATTCAAAATAGGTCGTGTTCTTAGATTCTACTGTTCACTGCCTACTGCTTTACTGCCTACTGCTTTACTGCCTACTGGTCTACTTCCGATAATCCAACGGCGGCTTTCGATCTCCCAATAAAGATTTATAAACAAAATCTGCTCCTCGACTTTTATTCAACTCATTTTTTGCTTTTGCGGTCACAGATGGATCATTGTAAATATCTATAGCAGTCAAAGCAATCGTTTTTGCAGCTACCATCATCCCTTTTTTCCCAATACTCATACCTCCTGCTGCTACTGCTTGCCAACTATGTGCTCCTGTACCAGGCACCCAAGTAGCTGCCGACATTCCTGCGGTCGGAACTGCCCAACTTACATCCCCAACATCGGTAGAACCACCTCTCCCCTTTCTAAAAATTTGAAAAGGTTGAATTTCATTAGCTGATGCCAAAGTGGATTTGGTATCATAACTTGCCATAATCTGCTCGGCGAACGCTTTCTCTTCAGCATTGTATTCCACTCCACCAATTTTACTTAAATTACTGTGCATCATTCTTGATAAGGTCTCATTTGGTAGTACGTTGTAAATACCATGAATCACTTCATATTTCATTTCCGTACCTGTTCCTTTCGCTGCTCCTTCTGCTGCTGCGACGACTCTTTCAAAAATAGATCTAACCTCTGCCATTTCTGGATGCCTTGTATAATAAAACACCTCTGCAAAGGCAGGTACTACATTTGGTGCTTCTCCTCCTTTGGTAATCACATAGTGGATTCTTGCATCCGCAGGAACATGCTCTCTCATTAAGTTGACCATATAATTCAAAGCTTCTACACCGTCCAAAGCTGATCGACCTCTTTCGGGTGCGCCTGCTGCATGTGCTGCTTTTCCATAGAAACGGAATTTTGCAGATTTATTAGCTAAAGAAGAACTTGCATTTGCGGAGTTACCACTTCCTGGGTGCCAATGTAATACGGCATCTACATCATCGAATAGACCTGCACGGACCATATATACTTTTCCCGCTCCTCCTTCTTCTGCTGGTGTTCCGTAAAATCGGACGGTTCCTTTTTTCCCTGTTTTTGCCAACCATTCTTTGATGGCAATTGCTGCGGCACTAGAGGCTGTTCCGAATAAATGATGACCACAAGCATGACCTGAGCCACCTTCTTCTTTTATCTTTTTTTCTGGAACTGCTTCCTGAGAAATTCCTGGTAAGGCATCGTATTCGCCTAAGATTCCGATCACTGGTTCGCCACTTCCATAACTTGCCACGAAAGCAGTAGGAATATCTGCGACTCCTGTTTCAATCGTAAAACCTGCCTCTTTCAAGGTCGATTGTAACAAGGCTGAACTCTTTTCTTCTTGGTAACCTAATTCTGCCCACTCCCATATTTGTTGAGAAATCTCCGTGTATTTGGCCGATTTTTCATCTAAACTTTTCAATACTGCTTGTTTGTCTGATGAAACAGATTTAGATCCGTTCTGTGCATTTACCGCACAGCTATTTAGGAAAAGACCAAAAATTAAAAGTAAAAAAATTGAGTTCTTCATTTTAAAAATGTTGTAATTCTATGAATTGTTAATATTATTTTTCATTGCTCCTGAGCGTATTGCTAAAACTCATCCTCTTTGACTATTTCTTCTAAAATTTCGGTCGCTCCATTTTCATTTTTTAGAATCCGATAAGCCAAATAACCGCCTAATGCATCTACTAAAAAATGAATAAGCATTAAAAGTAATAATGAATTTGTCAATAAATAGACCCAGCCAAAAATGATTGCCATGACCATTATTTTAGCTACTGCCTTGCCCCCTTGGTACATGTGTCCAAAGGCAAATAAAAAGGCAGGTATCAATACTGCTAACCAATTCCCTAAGGTATTATTTTCATTGATAGCTAAGAAATAATTAATGAAAAATCCACGAAAAATTATTTCTTCACAAACTCCTGCAGTAAAAGCGACAAATAAAAAATGCTTAAATTCTTCGAAGGTGCTTGGTAAAATGGGTATATCTTTTAACCATTTCTTTCTCGTTTCTTCTACTTTTTTGGCGTTACGAACTTCTGACCAAACATCAATTAGGTAAAGTAAAACAAAACTTCCAACTAAGCCAACTGTCAATTGCGACCAGGTACCTATTTGAAACCCAATATCTGCAAATGATCGACTGTAGCCCCACCAAGCTATTAGAATTAAAATGGTGCAAATCCATTGAAAGATTCCATTGCCATAGTACACCTGCTTTTTCATTTGGGTATCAAATGAAACGGCTTTCATCTCTGGTTGGGATTGAAAAACGGCAAAGATAGGTAAGACTATTCCTAGCAAAAACAATAAGATATGGTCAAATAGACCTAGTTCGATTTCGTTCATCTTGCAAATGTAGTATTTCCATTCTAATTTTAGTTAGGATTAGAGGTTGGTCTTTCCACACGGATTTTTGATTCCACACGGATTTTTTGTTCCACACGGATTTTTTGTTCCACACGGATTTTTTGTTCCACACGGATTTTTTGTTCCACACGGATTTTTTGTTCCACACGGATTTTTTGTTCCACACGGATTTTTTGTTCCAC
>CALDTJ010000041.1 GCA_937924145.1 uncultured Saprospiraceae bacterium | reverse complement strand
TGATAGCTATGCCATCTTTCTCGGTTATTATCCAACAGGTTATTGATATTCACAAAAGCACTAAAGTTATCAGTTAAAATATATTCAGCACCTGCACTAACATCTAAAAGTGCATTTAAGTTATCAGTTGTACCGTCAGCTGTTTTATAAGGCAAACCGTTCGCTACGAATAATTCTCCTTTTAAAATCAGCTTCTCTTCCAACATTTTATACTTCGCATTGACATTAAATTCCGTTGCTGGTAAATGCCATGCTTTCTCTTGGTTGTCCATATCGTAAGCATTCACACTCACTGTTCCACCTAAATCAAAACCTTTGAATAAAGGCGCGTTTAAACTACCTTGAATATTGAAAATATTACCATCATCATACAATACGTCCAAACGATTTAGACTCACTTGACCAAAATCAGTCGTAATAAAATCATTGAAATCATTTAAGTATAGCGCCAAGTTTTTCACCGTTTTAAAACCAGCCTGTCCTTTATAATTAAACGCACCAAATGCACCACGAATACCACCGTAGAAGTGATTATAGTCCGTATTTCGTATTTCTAGACTACCAAAAGTTTTCACAAACGGATTATAGTCCGTAATACTTCGCATCGTATTTTTTTGCAAACTTCCTTCTGCCCCAGCAAAAACGGTAAATTTATTTCCTACAATATTGGCAGATGCCTCAATGTCAGGAAAGAAATTAAAAGCCCCATCTACCGCTACCAAATTAGCACCAACTTTGATCTTAAAAGCATCTGCGTGGTAAGTGAAATTAGGCGTCAAATAGAAGTTGTTTAATTTCTGCTTTAAAGAGTCTGCATTTCCTCTGTCTCCATTTTTAAAACTAGTAATATCCGTCTTTAAACCAATATTTAAGGCATGCTTATCAGCGATCCACTTGGTGACGCCAAAGTGGGCATCAAACCCCGTTTCTTTCGTAGCGAAATTATCCTTAGTATTATAGAAGTTGAATCCTGCCTTATAATTCAAGTCTCCTTGTGTTCGTTCTCCATTGAAGAATGTCCCACCTAACTTTAAAGTATTAAAGGTTTGTTTGACCTGTTCTTGGTTGACGCTCAAAGTATCGGTGTCTATATTTTGATTGTATCCATAATAATGAACTTGGTCGGCAGTATAGCCCAGATTTCCACCAATGGCAAAACCTTCATCTCGGTAATAAGCACCTTTTAGTTCTGCCTCATTTTGGGCAAAACGTTGGTTCTCGACATTTTTGAAATTAGCAGAGTGGTGCTTAAATCGACCGCCCACTTTCAAATTATCTTGGAACGTATAATAAGATGCCTCCACATAAGGAGAAGATGGAACCCCATAGCCAGCCTTCAAAAAGCCATCATATTGCTTAGGCAATTTATCTCTTTTCATCGCCAACGGACGAATCTTCGGAGGTAAATATTCTACCTGCATACTTCTAGCTGGAATACTATAAGTCTGAGTTTTATTAGTATTATTAGTTTTGGGTAGAGTAGGGGTGATTTCGATTTTTTCCGTTTCTATCAAACGGGCATCAAAGTCTTTGATTACCTCTACCTCTTCACTCGGTAAGTCTTCTTGCGCTATGGCCGATTGGCTGAATACGAAAGCACATAGGAAGAAAAATAGGATTTTGGTATTTTTCATATTTTTTGAACGGTTTACGGTTTACGGTACACAGCTTGCCCCGATTTTTATCGGGGTTTTACGGTTGCCGAAACTTCTACTTTTTAATTTTCAATTTGAAATTTTACATTTGAAATTTAGGCTTAATTCCCCTCATCCATTTCAATCAGACTATTCTTCGCCTTATCTTTAGACAATCTACTAGAACTACTCTCTTTTGCCTTCACTCTTTCTAGTTTTTGCTTAGCCCGATTTACAATTTCTTGGTCATCATTATAATTGGCTAATAAAGCCTCTAGGGTAGTTTTGGCTTTGAATAATTCATCTTGTTCCACGTAGACATCAGCTAATAATACGATACCATTGGCTACCCAATAAGGGTAACTAGAACTTGCTCTACTGGCAGTTTTGATAAGCGCCTCTGCTTGCGTATAATCTTTTCTTAGGTAGAAAATATTGGCCTCTAAATACCTTGCCTCGGCAGTCAATTCATTATCACTCAAACGCTTGACTTGCGAGAACGCAGATTGTGCATTGTCATAATCTTTTCTATCATAAGCCACCTTGCCTAAGTAGAAATTGGCCGCAGCTACTTGATCTTGTGTTGCTCGATTATTGTTGACAACTTTACTAGCCAAGTTATAAACCGCATCGCTATTTCCTGCTCGGTAAGCACTTCTCAATGCGCCGATTTGTGCCTCAAAACGTTGGTCATCGCTCTCTGCCGCTCTTTCCAATTGTACGTAGAAATTGTAAGACTTTCCGAAATCTTGTTCGTGGTTATAGGCGATAATCGCTGCTTTTTCCAATGCTTTTAAGTAATGCTTGCTTTGTCCTTTATTAACCACATACTCGTAGTCTCTGAGGGCTAAACTATACTGCTTTAGCACACTATGCGATTCCCCCCGATAGTAGCGACCTACTAAGCTATTTCGACCATTAGGGTATTGACTAAGGTATTGGTCAAAAGCAGTAATCGCCCGTTCGTAATTCGCATTTTCAAACTGAGATTCTGCTGCTTTAAAGGCCACTTCTTCTTTTTGAGCATCATCTACATTCATGTCGATACTTCGCAAGAAGGCAAAATATTCGTCTGTTCGACCTAAGTCGTCAATATATATTTCTTTCACCGCAGCCAAAGCATCTTCTGATTCTTTTGCCGTTGGATTATTATCAAATACTCTTTTGTAATAATTTAAAGCCGTCTCAGGACTACCTTGGTTATAGGTAATCAAACCTAAACGAATCAAGGCTTGATTGATGTTTCTAGACTTTCCTTTGAAGTCATTTACCAATTGTTTTAAAGGTTCTGTCGCTTCCGCTAGATTACCCATTTCTTGGTAAGTAATCCCCAATTGTAATAATGCCTCGTCGGTGTATTCTGAGTTAGGATATTTTTCAACAATGTCTTCTAAGGCAACGATTTTATCGACCGTATTCCCTCTCAATCCTTCGATGATTGCCTTTTGATAAAGGGCATAGACAAAACCTTTATACCGACGACTGACTGCCTCGTTGTAAAACTTGATGGCATCGTTGTATTGATTTCTTTTGAACAATCCATCTCCTGCCCTTAAGACCGCATCAGGTAAGATTTGATTCTTAATCACATCGTTTTTGATGAAACCAGAATTTTGTTTGATCCCAGCTACCGCATCTTGGAAATATCCAACTGCTGAGCCATAATTTTTTTGTTTTAAATAATTATAGCCTTGCGTATAATTCGCCAAATAGGGCGCCGCCTCTTCGGGCAAATCTCTCATACCTTTGGTCAAAGTCAAGAACTGATTGTGCTGTTGAATACTTTCGTTAAAAGCACGTTCCCCGTGAGCGATTTCTCCTAACCAAAAGTGAGACAATGCCTTATATTTTAAATCAACAGGAATTTCTAAAGATTTTTGGAAAAGGTTTTTAGCGGCACCTTGCTTGCCGTCTGCTACCAACTGCGCACCTCTGTAGTAAGTCACTTTTTGGTAAGTCTCCTTCATTTGTGGCGTCATCGAAGGCATTCCCTCAATGATTTTAATCGCTCTAGCATAATCTCTTGTATTCAAAAATACTTCTCCTAATAATCGTTGCGACTCTGCATAATATTTAGAAGAAACAGGAATACTTTGGAAAGCCGTCACCGCATCTCTGTCTGCGCCTAATTCATAAGACAATTTTCCAAAATTAAAGAGCGACTCTTCGGTAATAGTTTGATCGTAGTCCATTCGACTAGCTGCGCCAAAAGCATCTCTTGCCTCCTCTTTTTTATCCAATCGAATATAAGAGTCACCAAGATTATACAAGGCATTTTGTGCCATTTCACTATCCACATTGCCTAATTGCTCAAAGTTTTCTGCGGCCTCTTTATAATGCCCCGTTTGGTATTGGGCGAAAGCCAATTGGTAGAACTCTTCTTCTCTCAGGTTGGAAGAACTCTCTGCGTAGAATTCTAAGAAAGGTAAAGCCTCATTATATTGTTTCTTTTCAAAATAGGCTTGACCAATTAACTGGTGCATCTCTGCCCGCTTTTTTAACTTCGGCTCATTAATCAAAGGCGTGGCATAATTGATTACTTTGTCATAATCCCCTTGAGCAAAATAAATTTCCGTTAGGTAAAATGGAATATGTGGCTTATATCTTTCAGCCTGACTGACCTTCTGAAAACTACGAGCCGCCTCGTCATAATTGCCTTCAAAAAAAGCAGTCATCCCATAATAGTAATTGGAAGGGTCATAATATTCATTGCGAATCTCCTTAGTTTTACCCAAAGCATCCTTCGCCTCATCGAATTTTTTATTAACAAAATAGACATAGCCCTTTTTAAACAACACCTCCGACCGTTGCTTTTCAGAAAGATCATAAGTATTGACCATTTCTAAAAATTCGAGTGCCTTTTCGTACTCTTTATCATTGTAATAATAATTGGCTGCCTCCAAAATCGCTTGACTAGCAATCGGTTCAGGCGAATGCGTCCGAATAAAATCCAACATGATTTTTTCACCATCAGGGTGCCCCATTCTGACAGAAGTTTTAGCAGCAAAGAGTTCTGCTTTCATCCGCAAATCTCGGAATTTGGGTTCTTGCACCGGCAAGTTGGCATTGAGCACTTCCGTAAATTCTACATTGGCAGCCGCATAAAGCCCCTTCTCAAAAAACTCCATGCCGCGCTTATAGGCGGCATTGGCATCCGTGAAAACGGTGGTTTGTTGAGCAAAAGCGGGCGATAAAAGCCCAATGAAAAATAGTAAACTTAGATAATGTCTGATTTTCATATCAACTAGATTAGTTGGTTATATGTAGCGCCAAGCTCATGCTTGGCATTGTACCAAGCTGGAGCTTGGCACTACAGTTATTTGCAAATTAGGCGACTATACACTGCAATAGTAAACATATTTTAAATTGTCGTTATTGCTACGTTACCCCAAAACTTTAACATTTTACTCCAATTGGAAGAATTATCCCATCTTATTCTTCATTCTTAGTAACTTCGCACTTCGGTAGCAGGTTCATTTTTTATAAGAACAAGCCATTTATTGTAAAGATGGATTAAATCGAACCTGCCCCTATTGTTTTAACAAAAGTTTAATATTCGGGTTGCGAGTTGCGGGTTACGGGTTGCGTGTTACGGGTTAAGCTCGCAACCCGCAACTTGCAACTCGCAACTACTTCACCCAATAATCCACTACCAAAACATCGTCTAGGAATGGTGTCAATACTGCACCAAAAGCCTTGTGATCTGGATGAGGCAAGTAAATTGCTCGATCTGCCTCGCTCTCAAACGTCAAGAAAAAACAATGGGTAAATCCTTTTTCTAATCCTTCAGGACTATTATTGATACCCCATTCATAATCTTTGATTTGAGGAATCTTGCTAGGAAGGGCAGAGAAGGCAGCTTCTACTTTCTGAATATCTTCCGCCGCTGTTCCGTCTTTAAATTTAAAAAGCACGACGTGACGAAGTTGTTTAGTATCAGTTACTTTTTCCATAACGGCAGCTTTTACAGTTTCCTTGGTTACTTCATTGGAAGAATTGCAAGCGAATAATAAATTGACAAATACAAAAAGGATTAGACTATTTTTCATAATTTTTATTTTGAAATTATTTGAATATAAGTATGTGTACCACCATAACTTGTCCTGTATTTTCATTCGGGATAAAATGCGGTGAAAGCACGAAATGCGCTACCGAGCAAACATATCTATAGTATACTCCAACAAATCCACTCCACCCACTGCTCCATGTCCAGGAACAACTATTTTCAGTCTAGGATAAGTGGCTTTAATTTTACCTATCGTCTGACTCCATTTCTTAACACTAGCATCATTCAGATTTCCTTTACCAGCTTTTAGTGATTTAATCATACAACCTCCAAAAAGTGCTTGCTCGGCTGGAATATAAACTGCTAAGTTATCACTAGTATGCGCTTTGCCAAAATAGCCACATTGGACCTCTTTCGACCCAAAATAACTTTCAAGTCTTCGTGTAAGGTAATAGTAGCCGAGGTAACTTGTCCAAAACCTATTTGTGACAAGAATCCGAATGATAAAAATATAAAAAAGTTACTATTTGATTTATACTTCACTAAAATGATATTGGAAACGGTTAGACCTATTATTTATGTATTTTGTCAAGTAGATGATGTCGTTTGTAAAACGTATCGTTATTTGCTAAATAGCCAGTTTTTATGCTATTGATAGAGAATGATCTACTTTTTTTTGTAAAAGTACCTAAAATTGATGCCTTCCGAAAGTCAGTCACTAAATGTATTGATTTATTTATTTTTTGAATTTAATAAACTGATTATCAGTTCTATATTTTAGTAGAATAAAATTTAGCTATGTCACAAAATGAAGATATTATGCTAAAACAGCCTATTTGCGGGTGTTTCAGCTTTATTTTTTCAAAAAAAATCAATTAAAAATAAAAGTGACACGCTTTTTTCTTGGAGTAGGGTTGATATGCCCCTATCTTTGAGTCATCAAATAAAAATACCCACCTTACCTCCTTTTAAATCTCCCATCTTAAAGACAATTTCTATCCCTCTTTAATTTTCGAATTAATAACGTTTTTTTACCTCCTTACTTCCTCCCACTTATTAGTCTCCTATTCCCCAAAAATAGCGCAAATCATGACAACGACATTAAAGGTATGCACCTGCATCCTAACAGGATTCTTATGTGCATTCACAACAATCAACTTATCAGCAATAACTATATTTTCTCACCCAACAGTGGAACTCTTCGATAATATCCACTCGGGGGCAGATAAAAAGCGATTTGTAGAAGATGCAACTTATTTTACTTTAAATAAGGAGGCATTGACGCAAATTCAACAACAAAAACATGAAACAATGACGCTTCAAATCCCTTTTGGAGCGACAAAAAGACTGGAAGTCAACCTTACTAAAGCATCTTTCTTAGCAGATGACTTCAAGGTTGTTACCCAATCCGGAGACATTCACAATACCCTTTCTTATTCCCCTAGCCTCTTTTACAGAGGCGCTATTTCAGGAGCAAAGGACGCCATGGTCACTATTAACTTCTTTCAGGAGTCAATGACCGGCGTGCTTTCCCTGAATGGCGATAACTACAACATCGGTCAGTACGGTGGAGTCGATTCTGAGACTTACGTTATCTACAAAGAAAGAAATTTGAATGCTTCTAATCCTTTCGCTTGCTCTACCGAAGATCCAAAAGAATTAGTTTTTACAAGAAATAACGGACAAGCTAACGGTCGGTCTAACAAAACTGTAGAGGTTTATGTAGAGGCGGACTATGCTTTATTTGTGGCAAACGGGTCTTCTGCGCAAAAGACTACAGAATTCGCTACTGGTTTATTTAATGTTGTGACGGCTATTTATGAGAATGATGATATTGATGTAAAATTATCTGAATTAAAAATATGGACAGAACAAGATCCTTACCCAACTACTTCTGCTAAAGCTGCAAGAGATGCTTTCGGCAAATCTTTAAATGGAAACTTCAATGGCGATATCGCTCACCTTTTATCTAACTATAAAGTCAATGGAACAGTGCCAAATGGTGGTTCTGCCAATATCGACGCATTATGCGACAAAGACAAAGCAGTTGGTTATACAAACATTACTACGAACTATAAAAGCTATCCTACCTATTCTTGGACTGCCTACGCAGTTACCCACGAAATTGGACATAACTTAGGTTCTCCACACACGCACAGTTGTTTATGGCCAACAGGTCCAATTGACAACTGTTGGTGTCCAGAGGGCGATTGTGATTTAGGCGATGAGCCAGCATCTACAGGTGGAACGGTTATGAGTTACTGTCACTTAAACCCACAATGGACCAACGATTGTGATTTATCTGCTTCTAATCCAGGTATCGACTTGAGCAGTGGATTTGGTGCTATACCGTCTGCTTTGATAAAATCTAGAATCAATGCTGCTAGTTGTTTGAGTGGAGGAGGAGTTGTTTTGGCTTTTCAAGCAAGAGCAAAAGTACAGGATGAAGGCTGCGATCAAGGCAATGGTTCTATTTCTTTGACAGTTAGTTATGGACAATCTCCATATACTTACGCATGGAGTAACGGAGCTACTTTTAAAGATTTAAATAATATTAAGGCTGGAAATTATAGTGTGACGATCACCGATGCTGCTGGAAAAACGACTACGGTCAACGAAACAGTTAATGGATCTGAGCCATTTACCGTAAATGCTGGTGCTGACCAAATTATTGGTTGTAGCGAGCCGATTGCTACTTTAGACGGTAGTGATTCTCCAAGTGGTTTTGCCTATGATTATTTATGGACGAGTTTAGATGGTCGATTATATGGCAATGCTAGAAAAGAAACTTTAGCTGTTTCTGAGCCTGGCACCTATGTATTGACTGTTTCTAATGGAGATACGGGGTGTGTCGCAAAAGACACGGTTTATGTAACCGAAGATTATTCGACTCCAATCATCAGTTTATCTACCGAGCGTTTAACTTGTGATAATACTACTGCTCAAATTAGTGTGACTGCTGAAAATAATATCTCTAATTATAATTGGAAAGGTCCAAACGGATATACTTCTATCGCTGCTAATCCAATTGTGACTAGTGCTGGAGTTTATACGATTGAAGTAATGGGCGAAAATGGTTGTACTTCTGAGAGTAGCATCGAAGTTACAGGAAATACAGAAATGCCAACTGTTTCAGCCGTCGGTGGAGCTATTACTTGTGGCAATACAACTACAGAAATAAATGCAACGGCTAATATGCCAGCGACTTTCACATGGGTTGGGCCTAATCATTATAACATGACTGGAGCCAATCAGTCAGTTACTAGAGCAGGTGTTTACACCGTTAAGATTGTTGCGGAAAATGGTTGTACAGCAGAAGCTAGTGTTATGGTTGCTGCTGAGAATGAAGTACCTTCAGTTGTTGCCAATGGTGGTGAAATTGCTTGTGGAAATACAACTACACAATTGACGGCTACAGCCTCTGCAACTGCTACTTATAACTGGGTTGGCCCAAATGGTTTTCAATCTGATGAGCAAAACCCAATAGTAGAAGCAGCTGGAACTTATAATTTGACAATTTCTACTGGTAATGGATGTACCAACGAAACAAGTGTTGTAGTTACTAAAGAAACAACTCAACCAAGCTTAACTGCGAAAGGCGGAATGATTGATTGTAATCATCCAAACTTCACTTTTGTTGTCACTACGGACGAAGATTTAGAATACCAATGGATTGGTCCAAATGGCTTTCTTTCTACAGAAAAAACACCGACTGTTTCGACACCAGGTAGGTATACTTTAACTGCTGGAAAAGGTGCTGGATGCGCTACAACAGTAGACGTCTTGGTAGAAGAAAATTATACGCAACCAAGTTTTGCTATCAAAGGCGAAAATATCACTTGTGACCAACCTTCTGTTACTTTAAAAGGCTTATCTAATGATGCTATTCAGTCTTATACTTGGGCTGGTGAAAACGGTATAATTAGCAATGACCAAGCAATTGAAGTGAATCAAGCTGGTACTTACGAATTGACTGCAACTTTATCAAATGGTTGTGCTGCTAGTGAAACTTTTACGGTAGATGCTCACCAAGACTTACCAACTGTTGAATTAAAAGCGAAAGATTTAAATTGTGCCAATCCAACGACTATTTTAGAAGCAATAGGTGCTAGTGATTTAGCTCATGAATGGGCTGGTCCTCAGGGGTTTACAAGTTTTGAGGCGACTCCAACTGTAGCAATTCCTGGCGTTTACACTTTGACCGTAGCTAATGAAAATGGTTGTACAAATACAGCGTTATTAACAGTAAATCAAACCAGTACTTCAAATATCTCTTTTGCTGCTACTAAAGAAATTTCTTGTAATGATGAAGTAGTAATGATTGATGCGTCTGCTTCCGTTTTAACGGAAAATGTATCGGTAGAATGGACAACAGAAGATGGTAATATTATTCATCAAGTAAATGAATTGATGATTACGGTTGATAAGGCTGGAACCTATGCTTTGACTGTACGAGATTTGGATACGGAATGTGTAACGATTGAAGCTATTACGGTAGCTGCAAAGCCTACTATTTCGGCAAGAATTTTAAATGAAAATATATTAAGTTGTGCAAAAAGTGAATTGATGTTGTCTGCTGACGGTAGCAGCTATTCTGAAAATACAGTTTTCACTTGGGCAACAGAAGATGGAAATATTATTTCTGAAAGCGCTGCCAGAGAAATCATGGTCGATGCACCTGGTTTATATACCTTATTTGTTACCGATACGATTACAGGTTGTTCTGATGCTACCTTTACCAATGTAGAATCAGCTAATCGACCTGAAGCGGTTTTAGCAACTGCTGAAATGCTTACTTGTAATCAACCAACTACTACAATTAGTGGCGAAGGGTCTTCTATGAATGCTACTTCAAAAATAGAGTGGGCGAGAAATGGAGTAGTCATTCCAAATAGCAATGATTTGTTTTTAACAACTAATGTGAGTGGAACATACACCATGACCATTACAGATACGATTAATCAATGTGCAACGACTGCTGAAATGGTAGTGGAAAGCCACGAAATTCCAAGAGTAGCTATCGCAAAATTAGAGCAAGATGCCTGTGCTAAAAATGAAGGAAAAATAGTGATGGAAGTTTCTTCAAATACAGCATATAAAATCGAGTGGAGTAACGGAGCGACTACTACTGCTATTGAAAACTTAGCTGCTGGAATTTATACGGCTACTGTGACAGATGCGATTGGTTGTCAGGTAGTTATCAGCCAAAGTGTACAGGCGAGCGCGCCAATTTCAATGAGCGATTTTTCGGTTCAACCGATTACTTGCCATGACAGTGAAAATGGTGCTATTGCAGTAGACTTGAAAGGTGGAAATTTCCCTTACGAAGCTCAATGGTCTAATGGAGAAACTGGGTTATTTGTTGAAAATTTAGGTGCTGGAATGCATACTTTGGAAGTGATGGATACCAAAGGTTGTGTGAGTACTTTTGATTTTCCAATGACTGCTCCAAATCCGTTAGTGGCAAAGGTAGAAGTAACGCATAATGATGTGATGGTGAAGGTAGCAGGTGGCAAGCCAGATTACACTTTTAGTTGGAGTGATGGAACAAATGATATTTTTGGTTCTAATTTTGAGCCAGGAAATCACTTTGTTAAAATTGAGGATGCAAATGGCTGTTCTATTACGGAAACTTTTGAGGTAGATGCTACAACTGCAACTATCGAATTAGAAAAAGAATTAGATATTATGGCTTTTCCTAACCCAACTACAGATTATTTTAAGGTAAAGAAGGAATTGAAAGGATATAGTAAAATTGATATGACTATTTTTTCTGCTTCTGGTCAGCAGGTGATAGCTACGTCTATGGAAGGTGCTGCTATTGATGCTACTATCAATACAGAAAATTGGAGGCCAGGTACTTATTTTTTACGGGTAAAAACGGAAGAAGGGATGTCTGTAAATAAGATTCAGGTAGTAAAAAAATAATTTTTTTTCTTTTTCTCAAGCAACTGAATGAACAACTAAGATAATGTCGTTTTAGACAGCGCTATGTAGATGCGACCAAGGGCAGACATGTCTTATGGTCGCTTTTTTTATGTCAATTTTTTGAGTAGGTATTAATACGATTGAGCTTAAATTTCATGTAGGTTATTTTTTATTAAATACGATAAAAATTACTTGAGGAGGGGATTTTTTAGAAGTGATTTTTGATGGAAAAAGTCAATCACTTTGTTGCTTAATATAGTTCAAAAACAGTGCCAAAATGTAGGTTTTTTTCGGTCTTTTTTAAACTATTTTTTTTGAATTAATTATTACTCTATTTGGGCGTTTATTCTAGTTTTTTTCCAGTTGCCTGGATACTTATTACAGTTCAATTTTCGTGCCAAAAACGGATTTTTTGAAAATGTTTTTAGGTTTTATTTTTCAGTATAAAGTTTTGATTTTCATATATTTAAAATATAAATTTAATTTAAAGATGACCATTATTTTGCTCTATTTATTTGACTTGGAAATCTAGTGTTTTTTTTAGATTTTTTGAAAATGGAAAACAGATGGTTTTTGCTTATTTTTTTATTGAAAAATAGTTAGAATGTACCTGCCAATTTTACCCGAAATACAATCAATATTATCAAATTGAAATCTAAAGTTATTTCGTAACTATTTACCAACTAGATTTACCACTCATATTTTCTATCATATAGAGATATTTAAGTTCATTTAAGCTGTTAGAAGAGGAACTTAAATGCACTCTTATGAACTAAATGGTAGAAAGAAAGTAATATTTATTGGCTTGGTGAGTAGTTACTATTTAAGTTCATTTAGAACACGACTTAAATGCACTTAAATGGTAAAAATTAAATCTAATTAGTCATGTCGTTGAATAGTTACATTATTTCAAAAAAACAATGATCTAGTTAGCCTGTAACTAAATCGTTGTGTTTCTGAAGACATTGTGTGGGATATTATAATGTCCTTTGGTCCATTTAGGATAATGGAATCTTGCTGAATGAAGATTCAAGGAAAGCTTTAATTTCTTTAAGAAGAGTTAAGAATAGAGATCCTCTGGTAACATGAATTGCTTCTGTTCCATTGACCTCTATTCTAAAGTAAACTCTCTCAATTAATTCTTAGTCGGGTGTATTCTTTTAAATATTTCAGGTTATATTTTTTCTAAAATTTGGTTTTTAAATTGGGTATTATTATCTCTGAGAATTAAACTTTTGTACTGGTTTATCTAGAAAGGAATGCCAACACTTTTAAAGTGTTGACCTCCTTTATTACCCTATTCTTATATCCGATTATTTGCAGCAACCAGAAGAAAGAAGTGACTATCAATAAGCCATATTCAGATACTCAGCGGGTAAATTTGAGACTGAATAATTTCGCGTTTTGGGGTCACTTAAATTTAGGCTTATCGAATCACTATGATAAAGATACGGGAAAGAGGAGTAGCAGACGTTCACTATTGTTCCAAAGACTTACATTATTGTTTCAGATTAAATTTATTATGCATAAGTATCTGGTTATTAGGTTTTTAGGTTGTTTCTGTATTGGCTCGGAGAGTAGTCGAAAATCTTAGTAAAACTGCGAGAAAAGTACTGAGGAGTTTTAAATCCTACCTGATAAGCGACTTCTGAAATCGTTAAATTTAGATCGTGTAGTAATTTTTTTGCCTCCTGTAGCCGTATTTTTTGAATATAATTTGAGGTAGAGGTATCCGTTAAAGCCTTCAACTTTCTATGAAGTTGTGTCCGACTACTAGCCACTGCTTTGGCTAATTCATTGGGCCCAAATTCAAGTTGGTCAAGATTGGCTAAGATCGCTTGTTGCACTTTTTGTAGAAATTCATCTTCGGACTTAGGTTGGACTTTTCCTATCAGCAAACCACTCCCATATTTCGCTTGTAGGGTACGTCGAAGTTCGACTAGTTTTTCCAATCTAATCGCCAATTCTTCTGGATGAAAAGGTTTGGCTAGATAGGCATCTGCACCGTAAGATAAACCACTTATTTTATCAGCAATTGTCGCTTTTGCTGTCAACAGAATAATAGGAATATGGCTAGTAATTTCGGTTTGTTTTAGCGTGTCGCACACTTCAAATCCGTCTTTTACGGGCATCATGACATCACTAATGATAATATCGGGAATCTGTTCGATTGCTTTTTCTATACCAACAGCTCCGTTTTCTGCATAAATTAATTGGTAGTCATTTTGCAAACAGGTCGTCAAATAAAATTGTACGTCCTTGTTATCCTCAATGATTAATAGCAATGGTTGGGTTCTAACTTGATTGGGTGCTATTGGCTTTACAACTTTAGCTTTTTTTGTCGCTGCGACATTCGATACTTTTGGCGCAATTTGAGTAACAGGTAAGTTGACTATAAACGTAGTATTTTCCCCAAAATTACTTTCTACATTGATAGTGCCTCCTAATAATTGGACGAGTTCTTGCGTGAGGGTTAAGCCAATTCCGGTGCCTTCTCCTTGTCGAGTAGTAGAACTATTGACTTGGAAAAATCGATCAAAAATATAGGGCAGTTGATCTTTTTCAATGCCTACACCATTATCCTTTACGATTATTTCTAAATTTTTGGTGGATATATTATTTGCTTTAAAGGTTGTAATGACTTCAATTTTTCCTTCTTTTTTAGAAAATTTGATTGCATTGGATATTAAATTGGTGAAAATTTGACGTACTTTTTCTGCATCATAATCCATCCATAAACTATCCGTATTACTTTGAAAATCAAGGTGTAAGCCTTTTTTTTGTGCCAATGGATAAAAAGATTCTAGGATATAATTTAAAAAGAGGATAATGTCTTGTTGCTGAATGTTTAAATCCAATCGACCGTATTCTAATTTTTGTAAATCGAGCATTTGGTTAATCAGAATCAGTAAATTATCTGTATTGCGCTGAATCATTTCTATCCCATCATTTAACCATAATTTTGGCTGTTCTTTGACTTGGTTTGCCATTCCTGAAATGATGGTCAAAGGCGTTCGAAATTCATGCGTCATATTAGCAAAAAAATCAGTTTTCATCGTGTTCAGTTCCTTCAATCGCTCTGCTTCCTTTTGCTCAAAAATCAGTTGATTTTTAAGTTTTGCCCGTCGAATTTGAAATTGATAAAGTTGATAAATGCTTGTCAATAAAAGGCAACTGTACAGAAGATAAGCGACCTTGCTTTTCCACCAAGGAGGCAAAACTGTCATACTGATCGAAGCTGCCTTTTCTTCCCATACTCCATCTCCATTACTAGCCTTAACCTCAAACACATAATCGCCTGCTGGTAGGCTATAAAATCTGGCGGTTCTTTCTTTTCCTACATTGATCCACTTATCACTTAAGCCTATCAATCGGTAGGCGTATTGGTTTGATTGTGGTTTATCAAAGTGCAATCCAACATATTCAATTTCGATAGAATTTTGCTTTGGAGAGAGTTCAATATGCCCTTTTTGAATATTTAAATCGACATAGTTAATTGAATTTTTCTTTGTCTCTTGCTCCTCTTGAACGGTTAATCTTTTTAGGTCCACTTTTGGTAAACTAAGGTTCGGTTGGACATCCGCTGGGTGGAAGTAATAAAACCCATTTTTTCCACCAACTAATATTTCTCCTGATTGGGTCATAAGACTTGGTCCACCATTATATTCATCTAAAAGAATACCATTTTCTGCACCAAATAAATTGAACGCTCCTGAGTCGATATTGTACCTGCCAATACCTTTTGGAGTGCTCATCCAAAGTTGATTTTTTGCATCTGGAAGAAGGTAGGAATTGGTTAAATTATTATCTAAAGACTCATTTTTAAAAGGAATAGATTGCTCTTTTTTAGGATCAAATAGTTCCAATCCTGATCTAGTAGAGAGCCATAAATTTCCTTTGGCAGCCTTTGCTAAGGCATCAACGGTTTTGTTCGTATAAAAAGACTGAATTTTGGATACTGGACTAAAATTTTCTAAGGTTTTGTAGTCCATTTTAAATAATCCTTGGAAAGCATCTGCCCACCATAAATTTCCTTCGGCATCAAATAGCATTTTATGAACATCCGCTCTATCCTCTATCAAAGTATGATGAATAAACTGTTTGGTAGTGCTGTTGAATTTCGTTAGACCTTTATCACTGCCTAGCCAAATATTTCCATCTGAATCTTCTAGTATTTCTCTGGTAATATTAATCGTAGGGTAGGGGATATCTTTTTTCCCATTAGTATTGGATGAAATAAATTTTTTATTGGCTAAATCATATCTAAAAAGTCCTTTTTTCTCTGTGCCTATCCACAAAATATTTTGCGTGCTTAGTTTCAATGCGGTAATACTGGGAATAGCTTCCTTTTTTAATGGAATAGGATTTAACTGCTTCGACGCTTTATCCCAAACAAATAATCCTTGATTATTCGTGCCAATAAATACTTGTCCGTCCTTACTTTCTGCAAAAGAAGTAATGCTGCCCGTTTTGTCTTTGGGTAGCGCCATGAAATGAAATTGACCACTAGAGGGAGTCAGTTTATATACGCCCTCTTGCCATACGCCGATCCACAGAACATCCGATTGATCTTTAAAAAAATTAGAGGGATAGGTTGTTTTAAAAGGATAATGAATTAATTCGTAACCTGCTGATTTAGAGGGGTTTGGTTTTAGTTCAAAAAGACCCTGCGTGAATGCAGCTATCCATATTTGCCCATTCTTATCTTCTACAATTTCTGCTTTTTGGCGGATGAGAGGTGATTTGAAAAACGAAGATACCTTCGTAGAAGTAATATCGGATAAAGATTCAAGAGAGAGCGTATAAGTGTCTTTTTGGTAATTAAACTGATGGCCTGTAAACCATATTGACCCTTTGGTGCTAGGATATATTTTACCAACGAAATCTAATTCGGATGATCCTGTTTTGTTAAATTTATTACTTAAATAGTCGATTTCTATAGCCGCTTTTTTTAGCTTTATTTTATTTAAACCACCAGTTGTCCCGACCCATAATTGCTGCAAACTATCTATGTAGAGATCTGTAATGTGACTTCCCGCTACGGTCTTTGATCGTTTGACTAATGCCAGTTGTCGGTCGATTTCCGCTAACTCTTTTTCTGCAAAATCAAATAATTGGATACCCCATAATTCAGGAAAAGCAGGAATATCTCCTTGGACGTCATTGGTGGATTGAGGCAAAAAAGCAAGTTCAGAACTGCCAAAATGATGTCGATGATCGGTCTGATAATGTAACCAATAAGTTCCTGCTGCCAACTCAATATTTTGAATGACTAAACGATTCGCAGCGCGGTCATTTCGGTCAATGATACAGGGTGCTACGTAAGTATCTTCCAGCTTCATTTCCCAAACTTTTTCCCCAGTTGCAGTACTGATCCACCCATAATCCACTAGCCCTTTGTCCCCTCCATATTCTCCCTGACAAACTACGGTAATAGTTGTTTTTTCTGCCAAAGAAAATTGCTTTTTTAGAATTTTATTTTTGCCAACTTTTTGAAAACCAGCCAATAAACTAGTCGATTCCAGCGCAGTGGAACACGTTTTCAATAAGGTATCTGGATAGGGCTTGGCAGAGAAAAATTCCTTTTCTATTTCTGCTGGTTGATAAGTTCCACTGTGGCTAGATAATCGCCAAAGACCATTGGCGGTTCCTACCCATATATTTCCAACTGAATCACCTGTAATTGTGGTAATAAACCGATCCATTTCATTAGGAAGACTATGTGGATAGGTGGTGAATTTTTCATTAATTGGATCAAATCGTTGTAGTCCGTTAAGCATCGTACCAATCCAAATAAAACCCTCTTGATCCTCATAAAGTGCCCTTACAAAATTGCCGACTAGGCTATTTTCTGGATTGGTTCGGTCTTTTTGATACGTTTTAAACTGATAGCCATCATATTTGGCTAACCCATTAAAAGTACCAATCCAAATATAACCTTTGCTATCTTGCAAAAAAGTGTTCCCTGCATTGGAGGGCAGTCCATCTTTAACGGAAATACACTCAAAACGAGTTTGATTGGTATAAAAATTTTCGGTTGGAAGTTGACCAAAATTTTGGGAACTGAGCAAAAAGAATAGGGAAATGAATAGCATCCAATTGACGGGGTGGCGTCGCTTGTTAATAGATAGATTTTGTGATTTATTTATTTGTTTGGGACTAATTGCCATGCAAAGCTCTTGGTCTATTGATAGATTGCTAAAAGTTTTTAAAAAACAAGGTACGATTTTTTCTTTATGGTAAGTACAGTTACGTCTAAATTTATCCTAACGGAATATTAACACCACCACTTTTGAAATAATTCAATATTTACTGTATTTTGCCCATATCTGCAAATTTAATAATACCAAGTACCTAACTACTATGCGAATTTTTGCTCTTCTAACGATTCTTTTGTTGACGGTTGGTTTTGCCATCAATACTCGAAAAGTTACTAAATCTTATCCTCAAGACTACTTCCGTTCACCTATTGACCAACCTATTCGTTTGTCAGGTACTTTTGGGGAATTACGCCCTAATCATTTACACGCTGGAATTGACATTAAAGCGAAAGACGGAAAAAATGGTCAACCACTATATGCGATTGCAGATGGTTATATCGCTCGTATAAAAGTGCAATCTGGTGGCTATGGAAATGCCCTTTATTTGGTACATCCAAATGGGTATATGTCGGTCTATGGGCATTTGCAAAATTTCGAAAGTGATGTAGCGAATTATGTCAAAAAGACGCAATATGAGAAACAATCTTTTAATGTTGATTTATATTTAAATGGACAGACTTTTCCTGTAAAAAAAGGACAGAAAATTGGTAATTTAGGTACTTCTGGCCGTTCTTTTGGTCCACATTTACATTTTGAAATTAGAGATAATAAGACGCAAAAGCCAATCAATCCTTTACTCTTTGGCTTGAAAATGCAGGATGATATTCGACCTAAATTACACAATGTAAAGATCTATCATTTAAATGATAAATTAGAAACGGTAGACGAAAAAATTCATTCGTTAGTGAAGAAAGGTGGTGGGAAATATGGTATCAAAGGCGATACTTTAGCAATCGGTGCATGGCGGGCTGGATTTGGCATAAAGGTCTACGATCACCATAATGGAGTATCCAATTGGAATGGGATCTATGCGCTAGAAATGTACCAAGATGGCAACTTAATCCATGCCTTTGACATGGAAACTTTCTCTTTTGGCGAAAGCCGATACATCAATGCACACATCGACTACGGCGAACAGAAAATCAACAAAGCTTACTATAATCGAAGTTATAAATTGCCAGGAAATAAGCTCTCTATTTATGAAAAAAATGAAGGGGTTGTTACGCTTCACAAAGCAGTAGCCTCTAAGATAAAAGTCGTTGCATTAGATGTAGATGGCAATAAGTCTGTACTAGAGTTTTGGGTGAAAAGAGCAGAAGTAATTCCTTCTGAATCAAATGGTTATAATTATTCCATGTTGTATGGTAGGAGTAATACGATTGACAATGGTTCAATGCGGGCCGTCTTTCCAAAAGGTACTTTCTATGAAAATGCCTACTTAAATTACTCGACTTCTGTAGACCATTCAGATGATATTTATTCTGATATGCATAGTATTCATGATGTCAGTATTCCAGTTCATAAATATTATGATTTGAGTATCAAAGCAAATGCTTTACCAGAGAATTTACGCAAAAAAGCCTTTCTTGCTTTTTGTGATGAAAAAAATAGGGTCTACAACGCAGGAGGTAAATATAAGGATGGTTACATTACAGGAAAAGTCCGATCACTAGGAGATTATTGTATAATGATTGATGATGTCAGACCAACGATTACGCCAATCTCTTTCAGAAAAGATATGACGGGTAGATCTAAAATGACTTTCAAAATAAAAGACGATATGCCGACGACTGGCAAAGGCAGAAGTTTATCCTTTAAAGCTACCGTAGACGGAAAGTGGATACTCATGCAATACGACGAAAAGAATGACCTATTAATTCACCGCTTTGATAATCGTATTCCTAAAGGGGAACATACTTTAAAAATAACGTTAAAAGATGATCGGGGCAATCGCTCCACTTTTGAACGTAGTTTTACACGATAGTTGTGTGGTACTGTAGTTCAATACTAGACGTTGATTACCACATAGCGCACATAGTTTTCTAAACTAGAAGTTGACCGAGCAGTAGCATTTTTGCTAAGCTAGATGTTGACAATGTCTATCAAAAGGTAGGACAACCAATACCACCGCCTCGAGCCCGTTCAGGATTCACCAAATTATAAGAAAGCGTAATCCCTGCAATAAAAAACCAATCGTTCGCATTAGGATTACCTCTGGGTGTATCAGGTAAAGGAGTTGTTTGGTTCAATTCGAAGAAATCATCTACTTGATAGGAGATATCAGCCGAAATTACGCCATAAGTAAAAGCCAACTCATTATAATCAGCATAAGTAGAACTGACATCATCCAAATAATCTGTGAAAGTATAGTGTGCAGAGAAAGCAAAACCTAGTGTTATATCCTCATTTAATAAAAATTTAAAACCAACACCCATTACGGCACTTCCACTATACAATTGATAGGGTTTTCGATCTGGAAAAGACGGCAAACCTTGCCCTTCTGTATTTAAGGGTTGTAGTTCATAAATTACCCCTCGATATTCTGCTTGCGGATTGAAAGAAAAGAAACTGCCACCAAGACTGACGTAAGGCATGAAGACAGGCTGATATTGAGCATTGGCACTAAAAGGGTACCATTCTACCTGAAAACTACCATCTAACAAAGGGGAAAAAAAACGAAGATTACGTTGCTGTAAAAAATCTAAACTTGAATTAGCATCATCTGCCTTCAATTCCGTTTTGACGACTTGTAATTTTAAAGCAAAACTTTCATTTAGTTGATACCTTAAAAATCCACCAAAAGCTACATTACTCTGAGCAGTCATTACTTTAAACTCACTAGATGCCAAATCTCCTTGGTAATTAGCTCCACCGACTAATAGCCCTAATTCTAAAGTTTGGGCAACTATCTTATTCGAAAATCCGCTGCCTATTAAGAAGAGTAACGGAAAAACTAGTTTACCTAATTTGGTAACTGCCCAAAATCCTTTATAGTTAGTTAATATTTTTCGACGCATTTAATCGTTTTTTAATGAGGTATTTGTACAAATGGAAAATTTTCAAACAATTTTATAAATATATTCAAAGTTATTAATTTATTATTGCTTGCTTTGTGCGATAAACGTTATTTAAGAAAACTATGGTCGGTAGATTACAAAAAAAGATAATTTATATTTTTGATAACAAGTACCTTAAAACAACTTTTTATCGTCTAACGTTATATAGCATAATTGCAGCTAACGCAGCTAAACTAAAGGTCTAAAGCATTATATTTGACTTATTTTCCTTGTTTTCTACCTTTAAATGCTGATGAAAAGTTAGATAATCAGATAAAAAATGGATATTATAAAGAAGAAATATGTCAACGCTTGGATCAGTTGTCCTTCATTAATCCGTTGTATAATAAAAATATACAACGGATTAATGAAGGACAACAGATTTAGATGTTGACAAAACTA
>CALDTJ010000040.1 GCA_937924145.1 uncultured Saprospiraceae bacterium | reverse complement strand
GTCGGTTGTTTTATAAATGTAAGGTTTGAAATCCGCCATTTGGTGCATGTCGTAAGAAAAATACGCCGTCCCTGCATCAAATTTAGATGGTTCAATATTGGCAACTGTTCCCCATTCTGGGAAATCTTTAATGTTTTTGGTTAAATTATTCCATGTCTTTCCGCCATCATCGGTCAACTGAATCTGCCCATCATTGGTACCCACCCAAATCAAATCTTTTTGCACAGGCGACTCTGCAATCGCAAAAATAACCGACCCATCAAAAGTCATTAAATTATCAATCGCTACCCCACCAGAATTTTCTTGGTGACTCTTTATATTCAAAGTTAAATCTGGTGAAATTTCATCCCATTTTTGCCCCTTAGAAGTGGTCGCATGCACATATTGACTACCGACGTACACCTTATTATGATCGTGTGGAGAAATGTGCAAAGGAAAATTCCAATGCCACCGATATTTCATGTCTTTTGGTGCCCAACCGTAGCCTGCCTCTGGAAAGATTCGGACATCTCTCACTTGCTTACTTTTTTCATCATAAATCTGTAATCCACCGTCATAACAACCCGACCAAACGATATTATTATCCACTGGATCTGGCTGTGCAAATCCACATTCGCAACCACCTACAGACTCCCATGCACCCAATGGAATGCCCCATGATCGACTGTTGGAAGGCCCTCGGTAGGAATACCCATCTTGGCGATTACCATACACATTATAAGGCACTTGATTATCGACCGCTACGTGATACATTTGAGCAATCGGTAAAGTGACTCTTTTGAAGGTTTTTCCATGATTTAAAGTAAAGGTTGCCCCTCCATCATCGGCTACCATAAAACGATCTGGATTCTTTGGGTCCATCCAAATATCGTGGGTGTCTCCACCACCTCTTGGAGGACGAGCTACTAAGGTTTTTCCACCATCAACGGACATGGCAAATCGCACACTTAAAAAGTAAATCCGATCTGGATCTTCGATGTCTATACCAATTCGAGTATAGTAAGACGCACGTTCTGCCATCGTATGATTGGTGCTTTGTTTTTTCCACGTTTTTCCACTATCATCACTGCGATAAAGAGACGTATGATCTTGCTCCATTAAAGCATAAAAAATATTGGGGTGGCTGGGTGAAATCGCTACAGCTATTTTTCCTGCATTGGGATCTTTTTCACCGCCTGGTAAACCATTTTCAGACATTGGTTTCCATGTCTCGCCACCATCTGTGGTATGAAAAACGCCACTGCCTTCACCTCCACTATTTAAGCCCCAAGTATTGATATGTAACTGCCAAGTAGCCGCTATCAATTCATCTGGATTTTGAGGATTAATTGCAATGTCTGCACCGCCTGTATTTTCATCTACAAATAAGACTTGTTTCCATGTCTTACCGCCATCCGTTGTTTTATAGATCCCTCGCTCTTTTTGTGGGCCAAAACTATGTCCCATTGCCGCCACATAAACAATGTCTTGATTATAAGGATGTACCACTATTCGAGCAATTCGATAAGTATTTTTTAGCCCCATATTTTTCCACGTCTTACCACCGTCCGTTGTTTTATAAATACCATCACCAATGGCATGCGCTGGTCGAATTAGAAACGTTTCACCTGTGCCTGCCCATACTTGTTTAGGATTGCTTGGTGCCATAGCTAATGCACTTACGGAAGAGACGTCTTGGTCGTCAAATATGGATTTCCAACTAGTGCCTCCATCTTCTGTTTTGAATAATCCACCTGAGGCTGCCCCTACATACATGACTAAATGATTGTCAGGTTCGCCGACTACAGAAATGGCTCGGTTACCATCTGGGCCGATAAATCGATATTTTAATTGTTCGTAAGTTTTATCTTGAGCGAAAAGTATAATGCCAAAGAATAGGAACATTAAAGTATAAAAAGACTTTTGCATGATATTTTTAGTTAAAAATTTAGACAGTGGCGAATTTTGTAAAAGATATGATTAAGGTCGTTGTATCGTCGTGTGAAATAAAAACTAGCAGAAATGTACACAATTATTTGGCTTTATTCTAAAAAAGTTAGAACAAGGTGGCTGTTTCCTACAGCCACTTTGTTTAAAAGCAAAAAGTTAGAACAAGGTGGCTGTTTCCTACAGCCACTTTGTTTAAAAGCAAAAAGTTAGAACAAGGTGGCTGTTTCCTACAACCGCTTTGTTTAAAAGCAAAGTTAGAACAAGGTGGCTGTTTCCTACAGCCACTTTGTTTAAGTAATCATTAATTCAATATTTATCCCTAAATTCACCCCTAAACTAAATTCATTATGCAAAAATACCTCGTTATCATCCCGCTACTTTTTATTGGTTTATTGGCTCAAAGTCAATCTATAGATTTTCGCACTAATTCGAGGACGATTTTAGGGCTACAAAAAGATAGAACGGCCTCTATTAGCTTAGGGGATATTGACAATGATGGAGATATAGATGCAGTAGTCGCTAACGGTCGTCATTGGCCGCAGCAAAATCAAGCCTTTTTTAATAATGGAAAAGGAAAATTTACCGTCTCACAACCACTTGCCATTACCAGCGAAACAAGTTATGCCACAGAATTGGCGGACTTTGACCTCGATGGAGATTTAGACATAGCGGTGGGCAATGACCAAGCGCCAAATGTGCTTTATGAAAATGATGGACATGGTAATTTTTCTAAATGGGGAAATTTTGGGCAGGATAATTCTCCTACCAGAAATTTAACTTTAGCGGATATTGACAATGATGGAGATACAGATATTTTAATTACCAACCGAGGTCGAACCAATGAAATCTGTTTGAATGATGGGAAAGGTAATTTTTCTAAAACCATTGATTTTGGTTCTAAAGACGACTCCACGATTGATGTAGCCGCTATTGATATAGATGGCGATAAAGATATGGATTTGGTATTGGCAAATCGGGATAAACAACAAAATTATGTGTATCTCAATGATGGAAATTTAGGCTTTTCTACTAAAATTCCTTTTGGTACAGGAACAGATGAAACTCGATCTGTCGCTGTGGCAGATTTTAATCAAGATGGACATTTGGATATTGTCACGGCTAACATTCGAGAACCCAATAGATTGTACTTAGGCGATGCTAATTTAAATTTTGGAGACCCGATCCTCGTCGATACTAGTTCCGCTCGTTCTTTTTCGGTGGCGATTGGTGATTTAAATTTAGATGGAAAAATGGATATTATTTTTGCGAATAATGATGCGCCCAATGTTGTTTTTATCAATCAAGACAAAGGACGCACATGGGAAAAAATCCATCTTGCAGACCAACCATTTAATACTTATGATATTTTAACTGGTGATCTAAATGGTGATGGTCGATTAGATATTATTGAAAGTAATTCAGATGAATTGAATCGGTTTTATTTTAATATTGAGAACAGAGAGTAGAGACCATAAATTGAGAGAAAAGAGATTCCCTGAAGGAAAAAATTGGGCGTTTAACCATTAATATCCAATTTTACCAGTTTACAAGTCTCTAATCTCTACTCTCTGTTCTCGATTCTAAATATTATCAAAAAACAAAAACTAACCATGAAATATATTGCTTTATGCGCTTGCGCCTTAGTCCTCTTTTTAACTGCTTGCCAACAACCAAAAACCCTACAAATCCAGCATTATCAATCCGAAAATACCAAGAAAATGGATCTACCATTTTCTGATGCAGTCATTGTTGGAGATATGATTTATTTATCTGGTAATCTAGGAAATGTGCCTGGTACTTTCAAATTGGTAGAAGGTGGCATTCGAGCAGAGGCTAAACAGACTATGGAGAATATTAAAACGGTTTTAGCTGCAAATGGAGCTACAATGGACGACATCGTTAAATGCCAAGTTTTCATCGCCGACATCAAAGAATGGAGCACTTTTAATGAAGAGTATGTGAAGTTCTTTCCCAATAAAAAACCTGCCCGCAGTGCTTTAGGAGCAAATGGGTTAGCACTTGGAGCAAGAGTCGAAGTAGAATGTATGGCATGTAAAAAACGGAAATGACTGAAGAGATTGTGTGATTGAAAGATTGTGTAATGGTTGCCTATCTAGCTTAGCAACAATCAAACAA
>CALDTJ010000039.1 GCA_937924145.1 uncultured Saprospiraceae bacterium | reverse complement strand
AATTTTTCAGATTATCAGATTTAAAATGATTAGTTGACTACTGTTGGGTTAGCAGTCTTTTGAGAAAATAAATTTGCTAAAATTTATTGCCTCAAAACTGCTAACCTAACTTTTTAAGTAGTAAATCTTATAGACGATTAGCAGCGGTACGCACGATTTTTTAACAAATATTAAAAATCATGGTGAGAGACCAAGTTTTAGGTCTCTAGCAATGATTTGATAAATTAAGTTCATTGAAATACAGGGAATAAGGTCAAAAAGTACTCTCACCTTCTGCCTAAAATCTCTTAAAGTTTTAGCGGCAAGGAGTGCTTTTTGAAAATTTTTATCCAATGTTTGAGTTAATTGGTCAATCAAAAAGGCTAATAGCATCAACGTAGCTAGTAGAGAAGATAAGAATTGCTTGCCATGACCGTAATTATGTTCAAGGTTATATCCTTGATTCTTTAGGACATTAAAAGTTTCATTTTCAATCTTCCATCTACTTCTAGCAACATTAACAAATTCTATGATAATGCTCTCTTCAATATTTAATGAAGTAATCCATTTGCCAGCATAAACTACTTTATTGGTGCGTGTATCTATTTCTTCGTACTCAACATAACCAACTTTTATATCTTGATGAGCACCATTAAGCATTAATCCGTTGGTCCACTTAGCTGTACATTTAAGATATTTGTTTTTGTACCAAGTTTTACTTTTCAACTGTTCATTTTCCGCTAACTTTTTAGCTTGGACGAGTACATATCCATCTTTAATGACAGAGATAAATTGCATCGAATAAAATAGTATTAGCCTAATAACAGGTCCTGTGGCAAATAAGCCATCCAATAGTAAAAGATGATTTTTTTTAGGTAAAACCTGAGCTATTTTGGGTACAAGTCTTTTAACTGCATTGTATTCACAATCATTTTTTTTACTACCGTCTTGTTTGGTGATTGGCTCAGCAAAAACTGGAAAAACTGTTTTTTTATTAGGGTTTACAATACAAGCTCCCGCTAATTGGTGATAGTATTGTTCTCCATTTTTCATTTTTTTGACTAAACAATGAGGGCATTTTGTAGTATTGGAACAAAAATATCCAGTACCGTCAATAGCAATAGCTGTGTAGCCTCCTAATGCGGAAAAACATTGATGCTCCTCAATTACCTTTGATACTTTTTCATCGGATAAAACAGCCTTAAAGGTAGCTAATAGCTCGTCTGGATTTACAGGGTCTAATATTTTTCTAAAACCTTGCTCTTTTGGAGCATTGGATATTTTGTAAACATTTTCAAGATTTTCTTTTCTAGTTGGATAATTATCAACAAAAGAAAGTACTGATGGGTCTTTTAGACTAAACATGGCAAAGCCACTCATCAAGACATCTGACATCGTGTACTCTGGACTAATCCTGTGTTCTTTAACTTCATTGAAGTTAGTTTGGATGATATTTATCAAGTAGTCAAACATATTTTGCTTTTTTAAGCAAATTTATTCCCTATTTCAAAGAACTTTAAATCTTATTTCTTTTATATGTTAAATAATCGTGCGTGCCGCTGTCGATTTTATCAATAAATTATTATTTTTAATAAAATGTTTATCGTTGATTATTTTGGTTTTAAACATATAAAATATTATAATATTTTGCATATTTTGACTTTCTACACAACCCCGAAAGACTTATCATTTCAGAATAAATTCCACTACTTCACTGCTACAATTGCAGAAATCTCTACATTGACATACTTAGGTAAGTTTGCCACTTCCACCAATTCTCGAACAGGTGCGGTATCGTCATTAAAATATTCGGCATACACCGCATTGATCCGTCCATAATTTCCCATATCTGAGACAAAAACAGAACACTTGATGACATCTTCAAAAGTCGCTCCTGCCTTTTCCAAGATAGCACCGATATTTTTCATTACTTGGTGGGTCTCCGTTTCGATATCTGTCGTCACCAATTCCCCACTTGCTGGATTAATGGCAATTTGACCAGAGACATATAAAGTACCGTTGTGTATAATAGCTTGATTATAAGGGCCTACGGGCGCAGGCGCTTGGTCAGTTTGGATGATAATTTTCATACCTTTATTGTGATGAAAAAATAAACAACCCTTTTTCTATCCTAATGCTGAAGGAAGAGGGGCAAATCTATTTTTTCAGGGTTATTAATACGGATTGGAAATCGAGTGGAAAGAGATTAAAATGGGACTTTTATACAAACACTTAAAGCCCCACATTCCAACATTTGGAAGGGAGCTTTAATTATTTTGTATATGATGCGTCACTAGACAATTAGTCCAGGTCTTCTTCTGCTTTAATCACTATCTGGCCTTTGTAATACATGTTACCTTCTGACCAGTATGCTCTGTGATACTGATGAGGTTCTCCTGTCTTCTTACAAACTGCTACAGTTGGTACTGCTGCCTTTTTGTGAGTTCTACGCTTACGCTTTCGCATCTTGGAAATCCGTGACTTAGGATGTGCCATTTTTACATAATTTAGAAGTCAAAAAATAAACAAATCTTGTTTAAATGATGACCTATATTTAATTAAACTTAATATTCTTCAAATCGTCCCAAATTGGATTATCAGTACTTCCAGAATCATCTGATCCTTTTTCTTTATCCAATAACGCTAACATCTCTGTATCACATGGCATCTCTGCCTCGCTTTCACAGTCAAACGTTTTAATAAATGGTACTGCTAGACTGATATATTCGTAAATGTACTTCGCAACGTTCAATTCTTCGGTTTTGATAGGAATGTATAAGACATCCACATCTTCGAAAAGCTCGTCTGCAAATTTGACTAACAATAAATTTTCGCCTTTAATTGGAAAATTTAAATCTGTCAAACACCGATCACAGGCTGCTTTCGTAAATCCTGAGAACGAAAAGTGCATTTCGTATAAATCTAATCGTTTTTCAAAATCCAAATGTACCTTAAATGTCCCCTCCTTCAAACTGCTGTCAGGGAAATGTTCAAAAAAGGAGCTATCTACCTGAAAATCAAAGGTATGCGAACCTATTTTTAATCCACTAATTGGGATAATAAATTCCACTAAAGTGTCCATTTTTTATGTACTTCTTCGGTCAAAAATTGTGCTTTCTTCAAAAGCAGCGCAAAGATAGTGGTTTTATTAAATAAATGTAGGTTTTTGGAAGAAGTTATTTTCGAGTTATTGGAGGTTATTAGAAGTCATTAGAAGTTATTATGGGACATAACTGACTTGAAACTATACTTTCCTATTTTTTTAACACGGAAATTGGTAACACTGAATTAGACGTTGACTTTAATTTATGAACAAAGTTCAATAAGTATTTGTCAACGTCTAATTCGGTGTTATAAAATTTCCGTGTTACAGTTCTCTTCGATTTTGAATCGGTGTAAGAAAGCTGCAAATGTAAACAATAATCCAAAAATATACCACAATAATAATTGAAAAGTATACCACTAGCCAATTGTAATTGTGAAAAAATAAAAGCCAATATTTCAAAAATACTACCTATTCTTTCCGCTAAAAAAAAAGCTTATTAACTTTGTATTTATCAGGTGAAGCGGAGTAAGGCCCTGCTGAGGAGCAACCTTACAAGGAATAGCCTGTGTGTGCTAGCAAAAGGACTTAAATCCTATAGCCCATCAACGTTGGGCATTCGA
>CALDTJ010000038.1 GCA_937924145.1 uncultured Saprospiraceae bacterium | reverse complement strand
CATCATAAAAAACTACCTCACCTTGAAAAATTAATCAATAAAAGTACTTATATAAAAAATGGAATTGGCGCATTTCCAAGTATGACTGGCTACGGTTTTTATCCATTTATTACAGGGAAAGATGCTACGACTAGTGGTATTTATGGCTTGCGATGGTTCGACAGAAAACGAGAAAAGGGGAACCTTAGAAATTATGTAGGCAGCACGAATATCCACATGAATAAAGATGTCGATCCAGCACAAAAAAACATCTTTGAATTAAGTAGAGATCAATATACTTGCTCGATTAATTCTTACATGAATAAGGGAGTAAAGGAGGCGACATTGACAGGTTGGAAACATACTACTTCCAAATTTGCCCATACTGGCTTTTTTAAGTTTTTAGGTGGCATCCCTTACTTTGGCAAACGAATAACAGCCGATTTTTTTGAGCATGAAACCTACGCCATGGATTTGGCAAAGGAACAACTAGTACGTAATCCAAAAGTACAGTGGGTCACCCTACCCTCTTTAGACGCTATGAATCACATTCATGGCACAACGGCTGATTATTCAAAATTATTAATCCATGTAGACAGTTTAATTGGTGATTTTATCAAGACTATTGATAGTTTAGGACAAAGTGATACTCGTGCTTTAGCAATTATTACCGATCACGGGATTTCGGATGTACAGCAAAATTTAGACTTAAGAAACCACTTGAAAAATGGGCTAGATTTAGATATTGAGCGAGGAAAATCTGTTCACTTATTCACTAATAAATTAAAAATACCCTTAAAAAAGTTCGAAAAAAAAGACGGCCATTTAGTAATTAATGGAAATTTGGGAGCCTATTTATACATGCGTGATCCTTCCAAAAAAGATAAACAAGTTAGTTGGCAAAAAAAGTTATTACTTCCTCAACTACAAAAATATCAGACAACAAAAGGGCCTAAAAATATATTGACCTTTTTGAGCCAACAAGTTGGTGTTGGACTTTTAGCAGCTCAACAAAACGATTCGACCATTTGGGTACAATTAGCAGATAAAACAGCTACTATTACCAAACACGAAAATCGTTATCAGTATTTGCCGCTAAGTGGTGATCCACTGGGTTATGTAAATGACTCCATAGCGGTAAAACTAATTGACAATCAATTCTATACAAACGATGAATGGCTCACTCATACGATTGAAACGAACTATCCCGATGCTATCTATCGTTTATATGAATTAATGTCTAAACCAGAAGTTGGGGATTTATTAATTTGTAGTAAAAAAGGCTATGACTTAGCTAAAGACTACGAACTTTTTGTAGGTAATTATAAGGGTGGACATGGTGGTTTACACAAAGATTTATTGCAAGTACCTTATATTCTTTACAGGCCTAATCACCAATCAAAAAAAGTAGTATTTGCTAGATCAGAAGAGGTTGGTCAGTTGATTATGGAATATTTAAGTTTCCCAGAATGAACTTTTTAGCCACTATCTTTTTCTTAATATAATGCTTACTTTTGCACTAATTTTTCTATAATTTCAGTTATAGAAAAGTCTTTTCCCAAAACCAAATTTACTAAGAATTAAGGTTCTTTGACAAATTCTGTGGACCATCAGAGGGTCACTTCGAGTGCCCCTCTGATTTTATCAAAATTACGGGGGCACTCGAAGTGACCCCGCAATCCAATCACAGGATTTGTCAAAGGAACAGAATTAAAAAATAAGATTTGCGAAAAAAGATATCCGTTTATTTATTCTTATTTCTAGGGCTAGCCATTCTTGGTTATTTGATGTACAACATTGAGTGGGAGGCATTGAAATCAGCTTTCACAATGGTAGGCTACCAGATATTCATCGTATTCGCGGCAGCCTTATTATGGATTTCTTGCAATGCCTTATGTTTGAGCGTCTTAGCAGATCACAAAGTGCCGTTTTTCTACTTAATGTACACTCAAATCACTGGAGACGCTTATAATTCCATCACGCCTTTTGGAGGTTTGGGAGGTGTGCCTGTTAAGATTAATAACTTAACAAAATATCTAAATTTTCACCAAGCCAGCGAAACGATTATACGAGATCAACTTATCCACTCTACCTCGGGTATCATGTTTACGGCTTTTCTTTCTTTTTTAGCCATCGGAATTCTTCCGAATGAGGAGGCTTATATCATTCCCCTACTAATCACAGGAGTTGTTTTTTTAGTTCTGTCAATTTTGTTTACCCTACTTATTTTTTCAGAAAAACCAGGTAAGTTATTACAGCGTTTATTGACAAAAATCAAAATGCTTTCGGATTATAGAAGTAATCCAATTGATAGAGCGACATTTTTAAAAGCACTTGGATTCAAGATGTTAGGACGGGTAATTAGCATGATAGAATTGTTAATTATCTTCATGTTATTAGGTTTTGCGCCTAGTTTTTTGGACATATTAACAGTGATGACGGTATTGACAATCGGTAGTTCTATTCTATTCATCTTTCCACAAGGTATCGGCGTCCATGAGGCAGGTATTACAGGCGCATTTTCAATACTCGGCTACTCTGCCGCTATGGGCTTAAGTTTTGGTTTGATTCGTCGTGCTAGAAGTTTATTCTGGATGATTTTTGGTATTGCCTTACATTTATTAGTTGTCCTTTTTTCTAAAAAAGAAATGCCTTCCTCTGTTAATGCGAATGAATCTCCACTCGCACAGAACGAAAATTAATCTAAACACTTTTCATAAGTAGATGGGGGTAAACCCTTTTCAAATAGTCTAGTAAGTGAATTCACCCACTAAGTCATTCCAAAATGGCTTAAAAAACTAGACCCTGTTATGAAAAAAATCTGCATCGACGCTCGAAACATTCGAGCGGGGATGAGTGGTTTATGCCGCTACGCCCTCCACATCGTCAAAGGAATCGCCGCAATTGACAAAGAAAACCAATATTACATTTTAAGAGACAAAAGGTATCAAAAACAAATTGTCGATAATCCTAACTTCAAAGACATCTATGATGCTTTATTAGATACAGGATCTGTACAAAACGCTTTCTTAGGTTCTTTCACGGTAAATCCTCTAGAAGTAGATGTCTTTCACACTTTAAATCAAGTTGTGCCTTTTGGCTTGAAAGCTAAAAAAATCGTCACGACAGTCCACGATTTGATGTGGTACGAACGCCCTGAATTATCCTTCGATAAACCTCGTATGGCTTTTGGCGCAAATTTGATGGCAAAGACTTCATTTGCTTACAGCTATAAACGAGCAGACGTCATTATCTGTATTTCAGAAACCACCAAAAAGATTCTACAACAACATTATCCTCAATATGCTCATAAATGTAAAGTTGTGACACACCATGACTTATTTTTTTATGAAGAAGGGGAGTCAGAAAAAGATCAACAATTTCACGATAAAGACTTATTAGAAAACTTACCAAAGGACTACATCTTATCCGTAGGAAATACCAAACCCTATAAGAATATTGAGCGCTTAATTCAAGCATTCGCACAAGTTGTGCCTAATTTTCCGACTACAAAACTGGTTATTTTAGGAAGAATGGATAGAAGGGAGGTCCTACAAAATTTAGCAAATAGGTTAAATATTTCTGATAAAGTATTTTTCTGCAAGCAACAGGTAGATGATAATGACTTGAAATTATTATACAAAAAAGCGAAGTTCTTAGCCTTTCCTTCTTTGTATGAAGGTTATGGTATACCACCCTTGGAGGCGATGAGTCTAGGTTGCCCAGTCTTAGGTTCAACCATTGATATTGTCAAAGAGGCAACAGGAGGAAAGGCATTCTATGTCGATCCAGAATCCGTGGAAGAGATGGCACTAGGCATTCAAAAGTTATTGGCTAAACCAACGCTTTTGGCAACACTCTCGGAAACCGCAACGGAGTATGTCAACTCATTGAAGAGTTACAACTCCGCAGAAGAAACGTGGAAAACTTACGGCTTATCCCTTAGAAACGGACTTCGTAATCGTAATAGCCGCGATGATTACACCGACAAAAGCAATCCAAAACATAACTTGGTAAAGGCCAATAATACATAGTACAAAAAGCATCAAAGCCGATACGTCTTGTTTCTCAATACCTCTTAGTTTACCAACTAATTTATTGAAAATATTACTATCGGCTTTTACTTGTTCGTCTACTTTTTTGGTAACTTCTAGGTTGGTCAGCGGCCCACCTTGATTCCATACGTATCGGCCCATAATGAAGGCGGTATATAGACCTCCTACGGTAACGATCATCGTCGCATAATAATAAATATCGGAACCAGTATTAACGTAACCCGCAATACCTAGAGCAGCAAAAAAGGCGATATATCGAATGTTGTCTGTAATAGTGTCGAACCAAGCACCAAACTTAGATCCTTTGTACATCAAACGAGCTAATTCACCATCGCAACCATCTAAAATAGAGGCAATTTGGAAAATTAAAGCGCCAATAGCAATTTTCATGTATTCGCCCGATGCTACTAAATAAGCGCCGTATAAAGTAAAGAAAAATACGAACGTTGTAACAGCATTCGGAGAGGTATTAAACTTCGCTAAAAACAAACTAGTGCGAGTGGAAAAATGTCGATTGATATTCTTACTGACCCATCCGTCTGTTTTTTTAATTAATGTTTGCACCAAGCGTTTTTCTGCCTCTTTCTTCATACTTGGATTGTCCACATCTTGCCAAAGTGCCTCTTCTACTACTGCCGTTCTTACCCCTGTCTCCGCAATCAATTGACCTATAATATCACTGACAGACTTTGCACCATTGTCTACTTTCTTAGCTATCTTTTGTCCGTAACTCTTTGGGAAATAGAATAAGCCCATATCTACTAAGTCGTACTTAGGCAGTTCTTTTCCAATTTCGTGAATTTTTCCATTTTTAGAAACCACTTTCGTAGCGTCATCCATATCAAATACTTCTGGCAAATTAGCATCACAAGCCAAAGCAGGCAAGTTAGGATGTTTGGTAACATCCGCCACAAAATTATTTAGCGTAGGAATAGAAAAAATATGGTCAGACATCGTCAGAAAAAATGGCTCTGTCACTTGGCTAGCTCCAGCACCAAAAGAAACGCCGTTGCCTTCATTATAATTGGCACATTCAACAAAATTGACATCTAAGTCCTTCAATCTATCAATCTTGCTCATCACCCCAACAATCTGCTCTCTATAAGCTCCAACAACTATATAAAAATGCTTGACCCCAACTTGATTCAAGGCTAAAACAGCTCTTTCTAACAATCTCAATCCTCCAACTTTCAACAATACTTTAGGTAATTTAACTCCTTTTTCTTGAAAGCGTTCTCCATTGCCCGCTGCTAAAATAACTGCGTGTTCTATCTTCAAAGCCGTCTTTGTTTCTTTTTTATTAATAATTGGGGTTTCCGTTTCTAACTCTACTGTTCCATCAACCGAGTTTTCTGCTCTTAGCATTTTTTATTCTTTTTCTGTGAAAATTGTATGTAGGTTTTTAAGAGCATGTTTAAATTTCTATTTCTTGAAAGTCAATATTTGATGAACATGCTCTAATAAATCGACTGCAAACATACTAAACTATACCCTTTATTAAGCTACTTTTTAGCATTTTCCCTAAAAGAAGGGGCAAATAATGACCGTGATAACAGAAAACGTCTTTGTAATTAAAAAAATAAATGATTTTTCCATTTTCCCACCATTCAAATAATGTTTTATATAGATCAATTCGAAGGCCTTTTTTTCAAGTATCAAGACATTTTCAAACAAAATATCCCCTAGTTTTCTGTCACAAAAAGTCGGTTACTATATTATAAATCACAATATGACTCTAAAAGATACCACTTACTAAGTTTGCTTAACATATACAATATTTCAATCATATCTTTGCTAGGACAACACTATTCTGAAACACTTAAATTTACACTTGACATGACTTCAACTTTACTCTCCGAAGACTTCATCAAGAATCTCCGTAAGACAGCCAAAGTGCTCGATTCTTTGAATCACGTTCTACGCAAACGCATCTTGGATGAGATTATGGATTATGGCTCATTAAACGCAGAGGCAATAGCCAGCCTTCTAAATGTGAAATCAAGCTTAGTCGCTCAACATTTAGATATTTTAAGAAGAGAAGAAATTGTGGAATTAAAACTCGAAGGCAAACAATTTTTCTATTCTGTCAATTATGAAAGATTAGAAAAAATCAATTATGTAATTCATGGCTTAGCCGAGGACTAATAGAAAACCATTTTTAAGTAGGCAGTTTGCAATAAGCAGTACTTGCCCTCAATTTAGAGAAAAGTAAAAAGGAGTAACTCTTTCACAGAGTTGCTCCTTTTTCATTAGTACAGGCGATTTCAATCGCCTTTTACTTAAATATATCAGAGGCGAATGAAATCGCGGGTGCTTTAATTCAAAAACACCGCTCGTTCCTCTACTTCTCGAATCTGCACATCAATATTATTCTTCAAGGTCGTAGCTAAAGACAAGCCATGATAATCTACTCGAATAGGGAAAGATTTATGAGAGCGGTCTATGAGAACTGCCACTTCCACTTTTTTAGGCAATACTTCTAAAATAGGTTTGATTGCATAAAAAATAGTCCGCCCAGTATTCGCTACATCATCTACAATAATCAGCACCTTATTATGCACTTGTTCTGGTGGAATTTCTAGGATAATATCCGACTTCAAAGGATTAGCAGGATTTAACTGAATTCGAGTAACCGTAATTGGCATATCTGATATTTTAGTCAACTCTTCCAATAGCAAAAGAGAAAAAACCATCCCATTATTATTAATGCCTGCTAAGATTAATTCTTGTTCCCCAAAATTATGCTCTAAAATTTCTATTGCTAATCGTTTAATTTTTTGAGCAATTTGTCGGTCGTTTAATATTTTCATTACTTATCTATTTTTATTATAAATAGGCATATTTCTCCTATAAATCTCTCCTTTTTAAGCCATTATATAATAATTATTCCCTATAATTGCTCCAAAGATAGACCTCCCTAGCTATATGACAGAAAGATGTTGGTCTATTTTTTGAAAATAAATTACAATTAGCGAATTTTCGCTAGGAATTATTTTTTCAAAGTGTATATTTGCAGTCTTACAATGTTTTAACTCCCACAAAAGAGAAAAACTGGAAACTATACTTAGTTATTAGGAATAGGTATTATTGCAAACCAGTCACCAATTCTACCTGTCAACAGACAGGCAATTAATTACAAATCATTAATTATATGATACAACAAATACTTTTTGTAATTATAGCTGCTGTAGCATTTGGCTATGCAGGAAAGCAATTTATGAAAATCCGTCGAAATGTCCTTCTAGGGCAAGATGTGGATTACGAATTAGATAGAGGACAAAGTATCAAGAATACTTTGTTAATCGCCTTTGGACAGAAAAAAATGTTCAAACGATGGATTCCCGCTATTTTTCACTTATTTATTTATGTGGCCTTTTTATTCACACAAATAGAATTAGTGGAAATTTTAGTCGATGGTATCTTTGGCACTCACCGCTTTTTTGCAGATATGTTAGGTGGACTTTACACATTGATTATCAATTCCATTGAGATATTATCGGCACTAGCTTTTGTGGCTACTTTAGTATTCTTAGCTAGAAGAAATTTATTAAAAATACCTCGTTTCCACAAAGACGAAATGACGGGTTGGCCAAAGTTAGATGGTAACCTGATTCTTTATCTAGAGTTATTATTGTTAGTTGGTATCGTTTGTATGAATGGTGCAGATGCTGTTTTGCAAAACAGAGGACTTGCTCCTGATATTGGGACTATGGCAGTGAGTGATACTTTAGGGCCAGCACTTTTCGGAAGCATGAGCGAAGGTACATTGCATATTGTAGAGCGATTTGGCTGGTGGTTACACATCCTAGTTGTTTTTGGTTTCTTGAATTATTTGCCAAAATCAAAGCACTTGCATATCATGTTGGCGTTCCCGAATACCTTCTATGCTCCACAAAAATCGAGAGGTGAAATGGAAAATATGCCTGCCATTATGGATGAGGTAAAAATGATGATGGGTCTAACGGAAGGCGCAGAAGATGCTCCGATGGACGAAGAATTACCAGAATTTGGTACAAAAGACGTCATGGGCTTGACTTGGAAAAATATTCTAGATGCCTATACTTGTACAGAATGTGGTCGTTGTACCTCTGTTTGTCCAGCAAATATGACAGGTAAAAAATTATCCCCTCGTAAAATTTTGATGGACATTCGAGATAGAGCTACTGAAATTGGTGATAAATTAGACAGCGGTGATTTACAATACGTCAAAGAGGAAATGAAAGCTGAGGCTAAGACTTTGACCAAAGATAACTTTGATGATGGCAAATCCTTATTCGACTATATCAGCAGAGAAGAATTACACGCTTGTACGACTTGTAACGCTTGTGTAGAGGCTTGTCCAGTAATGATTAATCCATTAGAACCTATTTTGAAGATGCGTCGCTACGAGATTCTAACTGAATCTGCTGGCCCAACTGAATGGGTACCGATGTTTACGAGTATTGAGAATACTGGTGC
>CALDTJ010000037.1 GCA_937924145.1 uncultured Saprospiraceae bacterium | reverse complement strand
TTTTTAATTTATACGTCGTTATTTTTTTCAGCAATAGCTATGCTATTACTGAAAAAAATGCCTAGTCTAAATCAAAAATTTCCTCGGTCAAAAATTAAATTTAATTATGTCCAAATACTTAGATTTAAAAAGCATAGCGTGGACGAGAAAAAATACTTTAGTAATTTATTAGAACAAGTTTTAGCGGAGAAAAAGGCAGATTTTGAAGCTTACAAAAATTTGATTGCCAATTTGCCTTTGGATGAACGAAAGGAACAGGGATTCACTTGGCATCCGCTGAACGTTGTCAAATTTGGGTATACCATAGGAGAAAGGTCTTTCGTAATCGTTGAAAAAACGTCGGAAACGGATGCTCCAAGGCAGTTTCGTTCAGGCAAAACTGTTCGGTTATTTTCGTTAACTCCTGGAGCTTACAAACCAGAGAGAATCGGTGTTATCAATTATGTAAAGGATAAAAAAATGAAAATTATCCTTAATGCTAAAGATATTCCCGATTGGTTAAGTCAAGGTAATCTAGGCGTAGACTTACAATTTGATGAGCGAACCTATCTGGAAATGGAAAAGGCGATAAAAATAGTGATCAAAGCCAGTAAAAATCGTTTGGCGGAACTTCGGCGCATTTTATTAAATAAAGAACCTGCTCGCTTTCTAAATGGGCATCCTATTGAAATTCCTACTTTAAATAATTTTCAAAATAAAGCTGTTAATCAAGTACTTGCTGCTCAAGATGTAGCGGTCATTCATGGTCCACCAGGAACAGGAAAGACAACAACTGCTGTCCAAGCAATCAAGCAATTGGCTAAAACAGAAAATACAGTACTGGTCTGTGCGCCAAGTAATGCAGCCGTAGATCTATTGACAGAGCGAGTAGCCGAACAAGGTTTATCTGTAGTCAGATTGGGGAATATTTCAAGAGTCGATGAGGAAATTATTCAACATACTCTAGAGGCTCAATTAGCTGCTCATCCTGACAGCAAAAATATTAAGAAAGTAAAAATTCAAGCAGCTGATGCTAGAAAAAAAGCGGGAAAATTCAAACGAAAGTTTGGAGGTAAAGAACGGATGGAGAGGCGGGATTTATACACCGAGGCTAGAGAGTTAACAGCTTGGGCAAATCAATTAGAAGATCGATTGGTTAATCAAATTTTGGATGGAGCACAAGTTATTACTTGTACTTTAGTAGGGGCGAATCAAAGAGTGTTGGACAAGCGAAAGTTTAGAACAGTTTTGATAGATGAGGCAGCACAGGCATTAGAGCCTGCATGTTGGATACCAATAATAAAAGCAAGCAAAGTTGTTTTTGCAGGCGATCCTTTTCAGCTTCCCCCAACGGTAAAATCTAACAAGAATAAAAAAGAAGGTTTAAATATTACCTTGATAGAAAAGTGTTTAGCCTTCTTACCTAAAATTAGTTTCCTTAATGTTCAGTATCGGATGAATGAGGCGATTATGGGATTTTCAAATCAACAGTTTTACAATAATGAATTGATTGCTGCTGAAAGTGTAAAATCACATGGACTAGAAATATATGGTGGCAAACCAGTCGTATTTATAGATACTGCTGGTTGTGGGTTTGAGGAAAAGATAAATCCAGAATTTTTGAGTCGATATAATCCTGATGAATTCCAAATGCTTTGCGAACATCTTTATTTGTTAATAGCAGCTTATGAAGAAAAACAGGTAGAATTGCCAAGTATAGGTATTATTTCCCCTTATCGGGAGCAGGTAGTCTATATGAAAAACTTTGTGGCAGAAGATGAAAAATTGGCTCGTTTGCCCTTATCAATCAATACGATTGATGCTTTTCAAGGACAAGAACGAGATTTGATTTACATTTCATTGGTTCGATCCAATGGAAAAGGGGAGATTGGGTTCCTCAAGGATTATCGAAGAATGAATGTAGCAATGACTAGAGCAAGAAAAAAGCTCATTGTATTAGGAGATAGTGCTACAATTGGAATGGATCAATTTTATAGTGATTTTTTAGACTATTGTGATAAAGCAGGAGAGTACCAGACCGCGTGGGAGTATATGCAGTGAAACAGTTGGCAGAATTACAGTTGGCAGAAAAGCAGTAGGCTCATCTCTTCAATAATCAATCGAAAAAATTAAAAGCTGTTGGTTATTTGGGGTTTTAAATTGAGCGGCTGTGGGAAACAGCCGCCCAATAATTCCCTGTAAGTGTTAATTTTTGCTAGAAAATAGCATAGCATTAGATTTTTTTGTATTTTGTTTATTCTTACCATCGCCTTTAATGACGCTCATTTAAAATTTACTATGAATAAACATTGATACTATGAATCAATTTCATTGGACTTATTGGGATCATTTCGGTAGGCAACATGTTGTCGGAATTCTACACGGCATTAAGACAGGTCACTTAGTTATCCACCTCAATTCAAACGTACTCATCATTGACTTTAACGTATTTAAGGCAAAAAAATATTCATTCTTAATCAATGAAGAAATTTGTGAACTACAAATTGAAGAAGGGGATGATGGTTTTAAATATGACTTAGGCGTCAACGAAAGACAAGCAGCAGAGCGCAAAGCACTAAAGAAAAAAGAAGAGCAAAAATTCTTGTATCAACAAATCGGTGCAGTAGTCTTAACTTCTTTATTATTAGTCACAATTACCCTTTTGCTTTATTACATCAAACATTAGTTAAGAACTCTCCTATTAAGAGCTCATTTCAAGATTACAAATTAAAACTCAGTTAATAAACTTGCTGTTTATCGACAGGTCAAGTTTATGTCAATTTCATGTATGTCGCTTATTTTAACTCTCAATCGATTATAATCAATTTAATTTATTGAAAAAATTAATAAGAACCTTTTCCACTATACTGTAGATACTTGCGTCCCAGCACTTATATTCTACATTTTCGAAAAAATAATAAAACCTAATTCTATTTTGTTAGAATACATTGAAAAAATCGCTTACATTTGAGATTTTCAAAATATAATTTTCTTCTATACAGACTTGTATTAACAAAAAAATTAATATGAATTTACCAAAAGAATTAAAATATACAGAAGAGCACGAGTGGATTCGAATTGATGGAAATATAGCTACAATTGGTATTACTGATTATGCACAAGGAGAGTTAGGGGAGTTAGTTTTTGTAGAAGTAGAAACGGTTGGTGAAGATATAGCCATGGGGGAAGTGTTCGGAACCGTTGAAGCAGTTAAAACAACTTCTGACTTATACATGCCTGTCTCTGGAACCGTAACAGAATTTAATCCAAAATTAGACGAGAACGATGGAGATGATCCAACTTTAATAAATTCTGATCCTTATGGAGAAGGTTGGATTATAAAAATCGAACTTTCAGACTTGGAAGAATTGGGAACATTAATGGATGCAGCAGCCTATGAGGCATTAGTAGCGTAAGGCGGTTAAATTTAATAGGGTAGGTAATGATTTTATAAAAAAAATATTTTTTTATGAGATTACCCACCAAAATAAAAAGAAGGTGCATCTAACTATTTTGAAAGCATAACTGAACAGTTTGAAATATTTTATTCCAGCTATTTTATGGGGCGGTTTGATTCTTTATTTATCTAGCGGCCCAAGTATTCAATTACCTCCTACTGTTTGGGATTTCTTAGCAGTAGACAAATTGGGGCATCTAATTTTTTATGGAATATTGACGTTTTTGATAGCTTTTGGTTTTTATAAAAAAAATCAAGGCATACAAAAAAAAGCGTTACTTAAATCGCTGATTATTAGTTCGATCTATGGAATTAGCTTGGAAATTATGCAATATTCATTTTTTCCAAATAGATATTTTGAGGTCTTAGATATTATTGCTAATATTAGCGGTTCTTTAATTGGAATTTTATTTTTTAAATATATTTATCACAAAACTCGGTAACATGGACCAACTCGCAATTAGTGGCAACGCGCTCTTAGGAGCAATCGTAGCCATCATTGTTTTGATTGTTGGCGCAATATTTTTATTGCGGAACAATCTAAAAGAGAAGGAAGAAGGAGTTCTTACTGAGAAGTATAAAGAGGCTGGTCACACGCCATTATCGGCGAGAAACAAGTATCCAGAGGCAAACGCATTCAGATGGAGTGGGCCGATTTGGAATGCTGGCTTAGCTTTAGCACTTCTAACTACAGTACTTGCATTTAATTGGACTTCTTACGACGCAGTCGTAGATATTCCAGATGATGCATTAGAGATTCCAGAAGACTTCGAGGTAGAGCCGCCTAGAACGGCCGAACCGCCACCGCCACCACCTCCGCCACCACCACCGGTGATCGAAGAGGTGCCAGAAGAAGAAATTGAAGATGAGGAACAACCTGTCTTCGAAGATCAGACATTGGATGAAGAAGAGGAAACTCCTCCGCCACCTCCAAGACCTGAGGCACCACCACCGCCACCACCACCACCGCCACCACCGCCAGAGCCTGAAGTAGAGGAAATCTTTAAGGTAGTGGAACAAATGCCACGTTTTCCAGGTTGTGAAAACGAAGCAGGTGATAACAAAGCAAAAAAAGCTTGTGCGGATAAGAAGATGTTAGCGTTCATTTACAAAAACATCAAGTATCCAGCAATCGCCAGAGAAAATGGTGTAGAAGGAACAGTGGTAATCCAATTCGTAGTTGAAAAGGATGGTTCTATTCAAGATGCTAGAACTGTTAGAGATATTGGCGCACAATGTGGTGCCGAGGCTCTAAGAGTAGTAAACTTGATGAACACTCAAGGCTTGAAATGGACACCAGGAAAGCAGAGAGGTAAATCCGTAAGGGTTCAATTTAACCTTCCTGTTAAATTCCGTTTAGAGTAAAATACTTTATTCTTATACCTTAATATAAAAAAGCTGTCTCAGAATCTGGGGCAGCTTTTTTATTTTGAGTACGTTTGTAAATCAATTGGTCGTTTACCAATTTAATACTGTTAATTAAGAACTAGGTATTCATTTTTTTCGTTTGAGAAGGATAGTATCTAAATCAATCACCAATTACTGATCATGAAAAAATTAGTCCTAGCTTTATTTATTCTTAGCTTTTTTAGTATAGAGAGTCTTACTGCGCAAGCACAAACCTTAACCTACGGTTTTAAAACTGGAGTAAGTTTGTCAAAAATAGATGGTCCATCTGAAATGAATGGCGAGACAGCATTAGAAATTAATGATAATGCAAATGGCTTTTTTGTAGGTGCATTATTTAGGTATTGGTTTACTGATTTAGTTGGCATCAAGTGGGAATTACTCTATTCTCAGAAGGGAACCGATTATAATTACAATGGCCCAGGATATCAAATTTTGCCAACGGATGTTGGATCAAATATTGTTTTGACAGGCAATCAAAGAATTAACTTAAATATCTCAAACGCTTATTTTGACATTCCTGTTTTATTATATGGGAAGTTTGGAAAATTTGAGATAGAAGGAGGTGTGAATATAGGTTTTTTGATTGCATCTACTGCAACTGGAGAATTGGGTTTTAATGATGGCCGCTCTCAAGCTGGTAGTCCAATAGACAATTTTATTGCAACCTTAGATTATAAATATAAAAAAGACAACCCAGGAGAAGTAGATTTTGGTCTTGGCACAACAACGATTAATGTAGACGGAACTCCTCAGAATATTCCTAGAATCTTACAAGCATATTACCAATTTCCAGATGACAGAGGCAAATATTTCAATACTATTGATTTAGGGCTAAATGTCGGTGCTTATTACTACTGGAACCAAGGTCTTTTTATTGGCGGGAGGTTTAATTATGGACTGAGCGACGTAACCAAAGATGGATACGATGTATCAAAAGTGGCTCTAGATGGTTCGCAAAACTTCGTTCCTAGATCGGATAAAGATCGCAATGTTGCTTTGCAGTTTTCCATTGGATTCAGTTTCTAAGGGACAATAAAAAATGAATTTCACTAAGGAATGAGTTGATGAGCTAATGGGGGATTTACCTCATTAGTTCATTACCTTGTCATCTCATCAGCTTCTTCATGCAACACTCTTCTGATACGTATAAATTATTAGGCATTGATCCCGGAACAAACATCTTGGGGTATGCTGTTATTGAAATCAGAAAGAAAAAAATAATCTTAGTACAGCACGGTGTTCTGAAGTTAAGTCATTTGGGAAGTCACCAACTTAAATTAAAAAGAATTTTTGAAAGGATTCAAGAATTAATTGAGCAATATCAACCTAAAGAAATGGCAATTGAGGCACCATTTTTCGGTAAAAATGTTCAATCAATGTTAAAGTTAGGGAGGGCACAAGGAGTTGCGATTGCCGCTGCAATTACCAAAGGAGTGGAGATGACAGAATACGCACCTAAAAAAATAAAACAATCTGTTACGGGTAGTGGAAACGCTTCGAAAGAACAAGTAGCAGCAATGCTGGAATCTATCTTAAATCAAAAATTAACACAGCTTTCTCTAGATGCTACGGATGCACTTGCCGCTGCGGTTTGTCATTATTATCAATCATCTAGTGTCTTAGGTAAACGAGGTCAATACAGTGGCTGGAAAGGATTTTTGGATAATAATCCTGGTAGAGTAAAGAAATAAAGGTTTTTTATAAAATAGAGAACCCTAAGTAACCAACTGCAAACTGCCTACTGCTCAACTGTACTAGTCTTCTAAATTAGCTTTAATCTTTCCCATTATTTCTAAGAACTCTTCTTTAGATAATTTCAATTTCTTAGAAAAATTCATATCACCAATCGAATTTATCGGAATCAAATGTAAGTGGGCGTGAGGCACCTCTAAACCGATGACAGTTGTTCCAATACGCTCACAAGGGATTGCTTTTTTAATGGCAACAGCTATTTTTTTGGCAAAGACGTTCATACCAGCAATCAAATCATCGTCCAAATCGAAATAGTAATCAACTTCTTTTTTGGGAATCACTAATGTATGTCCTTTGGCAACAGGAAAGATATCTAGAAAAGCATAAAAATCTTCTGTTTCTGCTATTTTATAGGAAGGAATTTCTCCTGCAACAATTTTTGAAAAGATACTAGCCATTTTTCTGTTTTAGAGGTCAGTCGTTCAGACCATTTATTGTATGAATTGTCAGAGGTTAGGTAAAGTTAATTAAAACTAGATCTAACCTCTGACAATGAGGCATTTTTACGAAATAGAAATATCCATTATTTCAAATTCGATCCCACCTCTAGGAGTAACAACAGTAGCTATTTCGCCTACTTTTTTTCCTAGTAACCCTTTGCCTACTGGAGAGTTGACAGATATTTTTTTCTCCTTAATATTAGCCTCTGATTCAGAGACCAAAGTGTAGGTTACTTCTTTTTTATTCTTAACATTTTTGATTCTTACGGTTGTAAAAACAGAAACGGCAGAAGTATCAACTTGACTCGCATCAAGTACTCTAGCATTGGCCATAACATGGTCCAGCTCGCTAATCTTCATTTCTAATAAACCTTGTGCATCTTTTGCTGCATCATATTCTGCGTTTTCTGAAAGATCTCCTTTTTCTCTAGCCTCTGCAATTGCTGCGGCAGCGTTCTGTCTACCTGTTGTTTTCAACTCTTCTAATTCGGCTACTAATTTGTCATATCCTTCTTGGGATAAATACGTGTAACTTGCCATAATACTAATATTTAATTATTAATTTGAGGGATGAATTATTGGTGTATTTCATCGCTCGTTTTTACTAAAAAGAGACTTTTCTAGTGTTTATTTCCACACAAGTGAAAATAAAATTACTCGGTTCGGTGTCTAAAAAAACCAACTGAAAAATAAAGGAAACTTTTAGAGCGAAGTGCTTAAGAAGTTTTAGTTACTTCTAAATCCGATTATGTAGTAGAAAAGTAGTTTACCGCTCAAGGCTATTTATACCAACTAAGTTGTAAACATTTTTGTTTAAATTACTATTGTTAAATTCGTTTTAAATATCGCTTTATTAACTATAAAAAGCAGGAACGTTTCCTCCTGTAAAGAATGAAAACGTTCCTGCCTTTCTATTAATTGTCCAATAAAGATAAGCAAAACTTTACATAGATAAAAGTATTTGATACATAATTCATCTGATTAGCATCGAATTGCTAGCTTTTAGAGCATCAGCAAAAAACATTTCTAAATATCTTGTGTATCATCAAATCCTTCTAAATAATCTCCAATTCTCCTTAGAAAAGAACCTCCCAACATGCCATCAACAACTCTATGATCATAAGAAAGTGATAAAAACATCATGTGTCGTACAGCAATAACATCGCCAAACTCTGTTTCTAATACAGCTGGTTTCTTTTTGATAGCACCGATTGCTAAAATAGCTGCTTGTGGTTGATTGATGATTGGAACACCCATCGTATTTCCAAAAGTACCGATGTTCGTAACTGTGAAAGTACCTTCTTGAGTATCTGCAGGTTTTAGTTTATTGTTCCTTGCTTTATTAGCTAAATCATTTACTTTTTTACTCAGTCCTGCCAAATTCAAGTGATCCGCATTTTTAATTACAGGAACGATTAAATTGCCATTAGGCAAAGCAGTAGCCATGCCTATATTAATTGATTTTTTAACCAAAATCTTATGCCCATCTACGGATACATTTACTAACGGAAAATCTTTCAATGCTTTTGTAACCGCTTCGATAAAGATTGGTGTATAGGTAATATTTTCTTGATATTTAGCTTTGTACGCTCCTTTTATTTTATTCCGCCAATTTACAACTTCCGTTACATCCACTTCTACGAAAGAAGTAACATGAGGAGAAGTTTGCTTGGACTTAACCATATGGTCAGCAATTAAGCGACGCATTCTATCCATTTCGATAATTTCGACATCACCAGAAATAGATTTTATCGTTGGGGGAGTAGTAAGTTGAGGTTTTTGTGTTACAGCTTTGATAGTTGTATCAGGATTCGTAGTGACAGAAATGGTAGTTGTTTTGCGATCTTTAATATAGGAAAGCATATCTTTTTTCGTCACTCTCCCATTCAATCCTGTACCTGTTACTAAGGCTAACTCTTCTATCGAAATATTTTCTTTTTCAGCAATATTTCTTACTAAAGGAGAATAGAATCGATCACTAACGTTTGGTCTGGATACTTTTTCTACTTCTAATTGAATAGCATTTGATAACACTTCGGCTACCGATTCGACCTCTTCATCATTCGAATGTTGCCCATTGGGAGTCGCTTTTAGATTAGACTTGGCGGCTTCAGGCATAGATTCTTCTCCTTCCGTTGCAATCAAAGCAATCACTTGTCCAACAGCAACAGTTTCATCTTCTTCAAATAAGATTTTAGCAACAATTCCTCCCACTGGAGCTGGAACTTCTGAATCTACTTTATCGGTAGCAATCTCTAAGATCGTCTCATCTGCTGCTACTTTATCCCCTACTTTTTTATTCCACTTAATAATGGTCGCCTCCATAATACTCTCTCCCATTTTGGGCATAACTAATTCTACTTGTGCCATAATTCAGTGTTTTCTAAAAAGTGATTCTTTTACGATATTCATAAAAAAATAAAGAAATTTTTACTTTGCAAAATTAGGGTATTCAAAGGGCTAATCCAAAACAGGAATTTCTGCTGAATAATGTTTGAGGACAAACTGACGAATCAGGTCTAGCCCTTTTACTGCTGTGTATTGAATATTACGCAAACGATCTTTACCTATTTGCAACTTTAAGGTTTCTACATGGTCTTTATTAGCAATGGCTAGCCATACTGTACCTACAGGTTTATCGGGCGTTCCGCCACCAGGTCCAGCGATGCCAGAGATAGAAATACCTATATCCGTATTCAAAGTTTTCAAGACACCCGTCACCATTTCTTTGACCGTTTCTTCACTTACTGCGCCGTATTTTTCTAAAGTCTCTTTTTTTACACCTAATTGATTCTGTTTAGCCTCGTAAGCGTAGGCAACTACACTTCCTTTATAATAAACCGAACAACCTGGGATTTTTGTAATTTTATGTGCAAGAAACCCGCCTGTACAACTTTCAGCAGTAGATAAAGTTAGGCTCTTATCTTTCAATAAATTACCAACTGCCTCTTCTAGGGATGTGGTGCCATATCCATAAATCAATTCTGGAAGTTCATCGACTATGGTCTGAGCAACTTTATCCAATGCTGTCTCAATGTCCTCTCCATTTTCCGCAATAGCTGATAGTCTTAGGCGTACATTACCTAAATTGGGCAAATAGGCCAATTTCATAAAAGAAGGTAAAGTTTGTTCTATATTTTCTAGTCTTGCAGCGATTCTAGATTCTCCTTCCCCAACCGTTAGAATAGTACGGTGAGCAATTGGTTTGCCTGGAAAAAACTCAACTAATTTAGGAATTACTTCAAACTCCATTAAGTATTTCATTTCATAAGGTACACCGGGCATAGATACAATGATCTTACCATCAACTTCAAACCACATACCTGGTGCGGTTCCCATTTTATTAAATAGGATAGTGGCATTAGATGGCATAAAACATTGGTCTTTATGAGCAGGCGTTGTACTGCGTCCCCAACGTTTGAACATACCCTGAATCCGCTCCCATGTCGGATCGTGGAAAACCATTTCAGCACCAAAGTAATCCGCAATAGTTTTTTTAGTAATATCGTCTTTTGTCGGCCCTAAACCTCCAGTAATAAGGACAACATCTGCTTGTTTCAATGTGGTATCTAACGCATTTCGAATGCCTTCTACTGAATCACTGACGGAATGAATAGCTGTGACATTCGCACCAACTAAGTTTAATTGCTGCCCTATCCAAGCAGAATTCGTGTCAATGATTTGTCCGATCAAAATTTCATCGCCTACGGTTACTATATTTACATTCATGTTCTTTATATTTCTTTAGAGTAGATAACTAACTTCTTTAAAAGCAAATTCTTCTATTCCATTTTGTGTTTTAATAATTAATTTTCCAATATCTGTCACGCCCATTATTTGCCCTTTAAAAATACTTCCATCCCCTCTTCGATAGTGCTGCTGCTGCTTCAAACGATATAATGCATTTAAATATCGTTGTTGAAGTTGAGTTGTTTGCCCTCCTTTGAGTTGCAAATAATTACTTTCTAGATGCTGACAAAATTCTGCGAGTAAAGTTTTTAAATCAACGATTTTTCCAATTTCCAGCGCTAAAGAAGTCGGATTAGGGGCATCACTAATAAATTGTTTTTGATTGACGTTTAGACCAATTCCAATAATCGTAGATTGAAGCGAACTTCCTTTTAGACTGTTTTGGATTAAGATACCTGTGATTTTTTTATCAAAAACATAAATATCATTAGGCCATTTAATAGTCAAACCATCTGAAATATATTTCTTTAAAGTGTCAAAAACACTCAAAGAGACCACTTGGTTCAGCAAAAACTGTTTTCTAGCGGGTAAAAATTTAGGATATAGAATAATTGTGAAAGTTAGGTTTTTCAGTGGCTCACTTTCCCATTTATTTGTGGCTTGTCCTTTGCCGGCATACTGGTTGTGAGTCAGTATAACGGTACCTTCAGCTGGACGTTCTTTAGCCAGTAATTCATAAGCGTATTGATTCGTAGAATTCAGCGAATCAAATTCAAAGAGAACCTTTCCTACGAAAAGAGTGTTTGTGGATTTTAGCAAATCAGACTTTTTTATTACAATTTGTTCACAACAAGCTATTACAAAAGCTGTTATAAAAATGAGTTTTAACAATTATTTAGGTTCAAAAATCTAACATTTTAGCATAGATATAGTTGTAATAGAGAATTATTTTCAATTAAAATAGAGCGGAAACAGAATATGCCGAAAGGTCGAATAAAAATTTCGTATTTTTACAGATTAGAAACTATAAAATAAGTTTCCCATTTTTATCATATTTAGTGTACTAAACTTTTAGTCACTTACTAAATTTTAGCCATAAAATTTGAATCAAGAACAATTAACTAATGGAACACTCTCAGTCGAATCGTTTACAGATTTGATTTTAGATAGTATTCAAGACATTAAAGGAAAAAAAATTGTAAAGCTAGACCTACGAAAATTAGATGATACACCAACAGATTTTTTTATAATTTGTGAAGGAGAATCTAATACACAAGTCAAGTCAATTGCTCAAAACGTAAGAAAGCGAGTGAAAGAAGAGACGGGTATGTTACCTGCTCATATGGAAGGATTGGATGCAGGCGTTTGGGTACTAGTGGATTTTTTCAATGTAGTCGTTCATGTTTTTCATCCTGAAAAAAGAGCGTTTTACGATTTAGAAAATCTTTGGAGTGATGCAGCCTTCACAGAATATGATAGTCTCTAGGACGATGTTTTAGGTGTACTAGTCGATTTTATACATAGATCACTAATCAATTTTTCATCTTAGCAGGTTATATTGAGGATGAATTTAATGAAAGTCAACTTAGATCAATTATACGAAGTTGATTTTCAAAGTTGTTTAACGTAAACAGATAATGGAAGAAAGAAATAAGCCGGATAATAATATGGACAAGCCTACTGGACCTAAATTCAATTCTTATTGGATATATGGTATGATAGCGCTTTTCTTAATAGCGCTACAACTCTTTAATGTTTCAAATACGACCAATCCTAAAATTGATTGGGATAGATTTGAGGGTATGGCTAAAGATGGGGCTGTAGAAAAAGTAGAAGTTGTCAATTTGAAGTATGCTTATGTTTATCTAAAAAAAGATAGACTAGCATCTGGAAAATATGAAGATGCTTCCCAAAGTAAATTAGGTGTTCGCCCTCATTATATCTTCAACATTGGACCAGATGATGAATTCAAAAAGGATATTGATGGTTTGAGAGAAAATTTAGACTCAGAAAGTCGATTCGGTTTTTCTTACGAAGAACAGAAAGATTGGCTAACGCCTCTTTTGGGTTGGGTTTTCCCTATTTTAATTATAGTAGCCATTTGGGTCTTCATTATGCGAAGAGTTGGTGGTGGAGCAGGAGGACCTGGTTCTCAGATTTTTAATATAGGAAAATCTAAAGCGACACTATTCGACCAAAATGCAAAAGTAAATGTTACTTTCCAGGATGTAGCGGGATTAGATGAGGCTAAAGTGGAAGTAATGGAAGTTGTGGATTTCTTAAAAAATCCCAAAAAATATACGGCACTTGGTGGTAAAATTCCTAAAGGAGTTTTATTAATCGGCCCTCCTGGAACAGGTAAGACGCTTTTAGCAAAAGCAGTAGCTGGAGAGGCAGGAGTACCTTTCTTCTCTATCTCTGGTTCTGATTTTGTAGAGATGTTTGTAGGAGTTGGTGCATCAAGAGTGAGAGACTTGTTTAAGCAAGCTAGAGAGAAAGCGCCTTGTATCGTTTTTATTGATGAAATTGATGCAATTGGTAGAGCTAGAGGTAAAGGAGCTATGCAAGGAGGAAACGACGAACGAGAAAATACCTTGAATCAACTATTAGTAGAGATGGATGGTTTTAGCACCGATAAAGGAGTAATTCTAATGGCAGCTACCAACCGACACGATGTACTTGATAGTGCCTTGATGCGTCCAGGTCGTTTCGATAGACAAATTGGAATTGATCGACCAGATTTGAAGGGTAGAGAAGCTATTTTTAGAGTTCACTTGAAGAAGATTAAGACTGGGCCAGACATTATTCCAAATGTATTAGCAGAAATGACTCCTGGGTTTGCAGGTGCCGATATCGCAAATGTTTGTAATGAGGCTGCCTTAGTAGCTGCAAGACGAAATAAAAAGGCGGTTAGCTTAGATGATTTTAACTATGCTTTAGATAGAGTGATTGGAGGTTTAGAGAAAAAGAATAAGTTGATTTCTCCAAAGGAGAAAAAGATTATCGCTTACCACGAAGCAGGTCACGCAATCTGTGGTTGGTTTTTAGAGAATGCTTCTCCATTAGTAAAGGTAACAATTGTACCAAGAGGCGTTGGGACTTTAGGATACGCACAATATTTGCCAAAGGAGGAATACATCACAAGAACGGAAGCCTTATTGGATAGAATGTGTATGACTTTGGGAGGTCGAGCAGCAGAATCGGTTGTTTTTGACAAAATATCTACAGGTGCGCAAAGTGATTTGGATCAAGTAACCAAAATGGCTTACAGTATGATTGCTGTTTTTGGTATGAACGAAAAAGTTGGGAATGTATCTTTCCATGCAATGCAGCAGGATCAATTTAATAAGCCTTACTCTGATGATACGGCCAATATGATTGATGAAGAGGTTCGAAAGTTAATTGATTCGCAATATGACCGTGCTAAAGCGTTATTGAGAGATAGACGGCACGAGTTAGAATTATTAGCACAGCAGTTATTAGAAAAAGAAGTGTTGCTTAAGTCAGATGTAGAGCGATTGGTTGGCCCAAGGCCAGTAAGTGATGAAGAGGCACCAAGCGCAAATGGTGTTGTACCAGAAGAAAATCCTACCGTATAGTTAGGATCTAATCATAAATTTTAAAGCGGTAATTACTCAATAGTGATTACCGCTTTTTTTATGATTTCTTGCCAAGTCATTTTTAGAATATAGCATCTTTAAGTATAGCTCCAGGAAATCTAGCTTGCCTCAAATTCGCTCCTTTAAAATTTGCGCCCCTTAAGTTGCAGTTTTCAAAATCTGCTCCTATTAGATTGGCATTTCGAAAATTGGCTTCTTGAAAATCACCTCTAGTAAAATCAGTGTAGGCTAATTGCGCATTACTAAAGTTTGCATACTTACTGAATACATCCGTGAGAATACTATACGATAAGTCTGCGCCACTGAAATCTACTTTTTCTATCTTACTAGAACAAAAGTTAGAGAAGGGTAGGACTACATTTCTCAACGCGATTTCCGAAGGAATCTGTTGAAGTTCAAAATTAGCCTGTTTACCTTTATTGACTTCTTCTCCAAAATATAAAGCTAGGACAATTCCTTTTAGGTGAATTGTTTTCCATTGTCCTCCTGCCCCACCATTTTCTAAGAATAATAAATGTGCAGCAATAGATTTTTCAATTGCTCCTTTTGTTAATGGTTTATTGCTTAAGACCAATTGTTGGATGCGTTGTCGGTTGATCATTGAGCAATCCGCACCCAACTCCGTACAATATGGAAAATACTCTTCTATTGTTAAATTCGCTATCATTTGTAATCATAAATTTTACATAAAGTTATTAAATTATTTATTTGGTTACAAGTGTTGATTTATTTTTGCTAGGAAATGACGTATGTACGTTAATCGTAGGCAATAAAAAAGCGGTTAGATGCATGCTCTAACCGCTTTTAAGAAATAATATTACTATTTCAATTATGGCTTTATACCATCACCTTTCAACCATTTTCCTAAGGATGGACAGCCTTGGTATTCTTTATCAATATTGATGAAAGTGGCATCTACTCTTTCGTCTACCCAATTTGAAATATACTGAGACTTCTTCTCATTAATAGCAGCTTGTTGAATCTTAGAATAATCTAAGGCTAAGCTAGCTTTATGCGGGTCTGTACGAGATTGTAATAAAATTATTCTAAATAATTTCTCTCCTCTTGCATCCAAGTATTCAAGCGGGTTAGAAATATCTCCTACTTGCATCGTATCAATTGTAAAATAGATGTCTGGTTCTAAGTCACCCACTTCAAAAATAGCATTACGAGATGCTGGATTGACTAATAAGCCATCATTATTATAGCTTTCTACTTTATCATTAGAGTGTCTTTTTACAGCTACGGAGAAAGTGACAGAGTCAGATTCGATCATTGCTTTCACACTGTCTAAGCGTTGGACAGTCAATTCTAAATCAGCATCTGTTATTTCTGGCTTAATTAAAATATGTCTAGTATTGATGGAGTTTCCCCTTCTTTCGATCAGCTGAATGAAGTGATAGCCAAACTCTGATTTAATTACCTTCGAAAAGCCATTTGGTTTTAGATTATATGCTGCTGCTTCAAACTCAGGAACAAAACTTCCTCTCTGAGTCATTCCTAAGTCCCCACCTAATCGAGCAGAGCCAGGGTCGTCAGAATAGATTTTTGCTAAGTCTGCAAAGTCTTCTCCCCCTTCCATCACTCTAATTCTAATATCTTCTAATTGTTCTCTTGCTTTTCTATCTTCATCAGTATTCACCTCAGGTTTCATTACAATCTCTCGAATTTCTACTTCGGAGTTGAAATAAGGCAGACTGTCTTTTGGGATTCTAGAAAAGAATGCTTTTACTTCTGCTGGTGTAACAGTAATAGAATTTAGTATTTGCGAACGCATTCTATCTGTCAGTAATTGATTTCTCAATTCCTCCCGCATATTTTCTTTTGCCTTTGGAATAGATTGTCCATAGAAGGCTTCAAATTGACCAACATCTCCACCCATCATTTGTAGGATACGGTCAAATCTAGCATTCATTTGAGATTCTACCTCTTCGTCTGCCACTTCAATACTATCTAATCTAGATTGATTTAATAATAATTTCTGAGATAAAATTTGCTCCAAAATCTGACACCGAGCCTCTGGTGGAATCCCACCTTGCTGGCTGGATGCATAAGCGAATTGTTCTTCTAATTCAGAGAGTAAAACTAATTCACTTCCAACTTTACTAATAACTTTATCAATAACTATCTTTTGGCCGAAACCAAGATGAGTCACAAATAAAAAGGCTAACAAGAGCATACTATTTTTCATATAAATAGGCATATAGAGTTATTTTAACACACTGACGATAAATTAAACATTGTCAGTATATACTACTTTTTAGGCGTACGAGTGTAAGGGAATACTTCGATTTGATTTGTTTTTTGCTCGTACAATTCTTCTTTTTTTTCTTCTAGTAATTTTATTTTTCTTCTATGTAGAATCACTTTTGCTGCTTGATCTTCGATATAAGACAGCGGAGCAATCTCTTTTCTATTGACTAATTCCAACAAACGGAAAAAATAAATAAAGTCATTATCTTGAATGGTAAAGGCTTTTCTACCTCCAATATTATTACTACTAATTGTGCCCTTTGGCATTTCTTTCGCAATAATATCAACCTTATACCAAATACTATCAGTCAATAAATATTCTGTAGCATTTTTATTACAAAGGTCTAATAATTTTTGTTTGTCAGCAGCATTATTAGCTTGCCAAATTGTTCTAATTTCGGCTAAACTTTCAGCGTCTTGAGGGACTTTAATAAAATAACAGCGAACAATTGGTGCATCTAGCTGATATTGTTCTTTATTTTTTTCATAAAAGTCGTTTAATTCTCTCTTCGTAATTAGAGAATCTAAATCTTGCTCTACTAAGGTTTGTTCGTAAGTATATTGGACCAAAGATGCTCGATAGTCTCTTACTAACTCATCTATGTTTAAATCTTTAGGGATATTTCTCTCTGCTTCCTGCATCAAGAGACTCTTTCTAATCCATCGTTCTACGTAAGCACTGATGATCTTAGTACTATCTTCAGTAGTTGCACTCTCAGGAAACATTCCGTCTAATTCTGTAAGGTATAGGGATTTGTTTTGAACATTAGCCAAAAGGATATCTGTTCCTTCGTCGGTAGGAGGTGTGTCTGTACAGGAAAACAAGAAGATTCCCGTAAATAATAGAAAGCAAGCGCTAAATTGTTTTAGCGACATTTGTTTATAGGTTGTAAATGAATGATGAAATTTAGAGGATTGTGGAGTATCAGAGGGTCACTTCAAGTGCCCTTCTGATTTATTTTATCAAAATTACGGGGATACTTAAAGTGACCCCGTAATTCAAACTTTCTACAAAACCTCTAATATATTTCCTATTTCTTAACAAGGCTTTTGAAAACCTTTTTGTTCGTTTGTACTTTGTATGCTTTTTTCAATTCTGCCAACCACTCTTTCTCTAAAAAGTCTTGATAATCTGCGACTACATAACCTCTAGCTTCACTTAATTTTTTAGGACTTGGTTCTAAAATTTCCTCTACTTTCATAAAGGTAATTTTTTTATTCTTTCTATCCATTTTCATATCAGAAGTCGCCCCAGGTTTCCAGTCTAAAGCGTCAATTTCCTTATTTCTAGCTCTTTCTACAGTCGTTTGCTGATAAGAGACGGCTTCTTTTCCGTCTTTGTTGTATTTTGCTAAGGTAGCTTCTGGGCCATTCTTTTGAATGAATTTTCCGATTTTATCAGAAATATGAGCCGCATCATTTAGCGTGTAAGTAGTTACGACCGCACGCTTACCCCATTTATACTTGTTCTTATTTTTATTATAAAAATTTCTAAGCCCTGTAGTATCTTGAGAGGCTTTGTCCCATACTTCTTTCTTAGTGATCTCAAATAATAAAATGCCTTCTTCGTACTCTCTCATTAATGCTTTAAAATCTGGATATTTTTTCTCTAAATTTCTTTCCTCATATTTTAAAGCAGTCTCAGCAACATAATCTATATACAAAGTAGACAAAGCGTCAACGACCGTTCCTGATCTTGCTAACTGCATGCGCTTTCGAGATTCTTTTTGCAAATAATCGGTAAAGTCACCTAAGGTATGTTGCTCATTACCTAAAGCAAAAATTACTTCTTCTGATCTTTCAGTAGGTGCTTTCCATCGATAAGTCAAAAATTCTTTATCTAAAGTAGAACCAAATTTACTAATCGGACCTTTCATTGACTTAAAGCCATTGTCTGCTTTGATTTGATTAACCATCGCATCTTTTGCTAATTCAAAACGACTATCTTTTTGAATTTTAGCTTTTAATCTAGCTTTAGCTTTTTCATAATCAGGAACAGCTTTTTTGCTGATTCTTTTAATGATGTGCCATCCTGCCAATGTTTTGATCGGTTTAGAATATTCACCATCTTTAGTTAATGCAAAAGCAGCATCTTCGAAAGCTTTTTCATATTGACTGATTCCAAAGAAACCAACATAGCCACCTTTTTCAGCAGTCTTTTTATCTGCTGAGTATATTTTCGCTGCGTCCTCAAATTTTTGACCTTTCTGCAATAATTGATAAACAGTATCAATATTCGCTTTGGCATTTTCAGTTTTATTTCTAACTAAAATATGTGCAGCTTCCATTTCTCCTCTTGCTGGACGAACATCATCCACTCTAATTAGGTGATAACCAATAGGCGTTCTTACTGGATTAGATATTTTACCTTTCGGTAAAGCATAAGCCGCAGATTCAAAATCATAAAAACCATCAGGAAAAGGAGAAGTGAAATAGCCTAAACTTCCGTCGTTAGTAGCTGCCGATTTATCATCAGATAAAGATTTAGCGACTTTCACAAAATCAGAACCACCATCTAACTTACCTTTGATCTGCATAATTCGCTTATAAGCCAATGCTGTATCCTGTGGACTAGGATTTTGTTTTAGGGCAACCATGATATGGCTTACCTTAATATCTTTTAAAGAACGGTCATAAGCCTCTTTGATTAATTTATCCGTTACCTCTTTATCCAATAAGTAAGAATCGGCTAATTGCTTTCGGTATCCCGCTAATTCTTTTTGCAAAGAAGGGATAGTATCCAATTGCATATCTTTAGCTCTCTGTACTTTTAGCTTAAACTTCGTATATAAATCTAGGTATTCCTCCAAAGAGGCCTTAGAAAAATCAGCTTTATCTCTATTCGTTTTGGAATAAATATATAAAAACTCACCAACCGTAACAGGACTGCCTTTTACTGAAAAAAGTACTGCATCCTCATTTTGAGCGTAACCGCTAAGTGGTAAAATCAAAGCGACTAAAAAGAATAATACAAACTGCTTTATCATTTGAAAATAAGATTATAAATATAAAGTCCTCTCTTATTTAAAGAAGGACACAAAATTAGCAAAATATACGTGTAAAGGTGTCTGAGAACTACCGCTTACACTAACTTTAAAGTATCTTTAACAGGTTAGTTTCTAAAATAGATGCGTTTTACTCGGTTGGAAACTCTAGTAAACACCTCGTATGGGATCGTTTCCATACAATTTGCTAAATCTGCGACCGTTGGTGATGTTCCAAAAATAGTCACTTCGTCTCCTACTTTAGCGTTTTTTATATCCGTCACGTCAATCATACACATATCCATACAAACATTACCTACAATAGATGCTTGCTTTCCATTTACGGAAACAGCGTAATTTCCGTTACCTGTTTTTCTGGCTAAACCATCTGCATAACCAATATTGATCGTAGCAATTCGCTTAGCCTTCTTGATCTTTCCACTTCGGTTGTACCCAACGGTATCTTTCTTACCAACTTCTTTAATCTGAGAAATTGTTGCTTTAAGACTATTGACTACTTCCAATTGAGATTGTACGATTCCACTGCCATCTATACCATAAAGTCCTATTCCCAAACGAACCATTTCAAACTGGTATTGTGAAAAACGAAGGATTCCACTAGAATTTAGGATGTGTCTAATAGGTTGATACTTCAAACCTTCACAAAGTTGCTCGTACATTTCTAAAAAATGAGCGACTTGTACCTGGGTAAAATCGTCATGTTCTTCCATATCACTAGCCGCCAAATGAGAAAAGATCGTTTTTACACGAATGGCTGGTTGTGATTGCAAAGAGGAGAGTAATTTAGGAATTTGCTCTTTTTCAAACCCTAAACGATGCATACCCGTGTCTAACTTCAAATGAATCGACATCGTTTGAGCACTAGGTAAAAAATCTATTAACTGTTGGAGTAACTCCAAGCTATATATTTCTGGCTCAAGTTGATAACGAACAAGTGATTCAAAACTAGCAACCTCTGGATTCAGCACCATTATCGGTAATTGGATACCAGCCTTTCTTAATTCTACGCCCTCATCAGCATAAGCAACCGCTAAATAATCGACTTTATAAAATTCTAAAATTTTGGCAACTTCCACTGCCCCACTGCCATAAGCAGAGGCTTTGACCATCGCAATTAGTTTCGTCGCTGGCTTTAAATATTTTCCATAAACCTTCAGATTATGCACGATGGCACTTAAGTCAACTTCTAAAACGGTTTTATGAACTTTTTCTTCAAAGCGATTAACAATTTTTTCAAATTGAAAAACACGAGCACCTTTTAAAAGCACTAGATTATTTTGAAAATCTTCCGCTTTGAATTGGGCTAAAAATGCATTGGTATCCTTAAAAAAAGAAAGATTAAGTTTTTTAGAAAGGTATACTTTAATGCCCTTAATCTCTTCTCCAATAGCAATGAGGTGATCTACTTTTTTTGCTAAAATTAGTTGAGCTACTTTTTTATAAAGCGCTTTTGAGGAGAGGCCACTCTGTAGAATATCTGATAGAAAAAGGACTAATTTTTTATCATCTGATCGCTTGGTAGCAAAATTTAGCGCTAACTCTAGCGACGTCAAATCTGAGTTATAACTATCATTGATAATCGTACAATTATTAATGCCATCTTTCAATTCCAATCGCATAGAGACAGGCTCTAGTCTTGGCATTTTTTGTTGTATCATTCTGTAGGGCAAGCCTAATACAAGCATCGTTGCACAACAATTAATGGCATTTTCAATGGAAGCATAGTCAGTAAAAGGAATCGTGAAGGAAAAGGTACCGCCGTTGTGTCGTACGCTTATTCTAGTCTTCCTTTCTTTTTTATCAATATTTATTATCTGTAAATCTGCCTTCTTCTTGGTGGACCAAGTGAATAACTTAGGTCTAGCAACTTCAAAAAACCGAGATAGTTTAAATGCTTTATCTACCTCGCGATTATCTTTACAATAGATGACCGTTTGAGCTTTTCGAAATAATTTTATTTTCTCTAATATTTTTTCTTTTTGGTCTTTAAAGCCTTCACTATGTGCAGCTCCAATATTTGTAAAAATGCCAATCTCACAATCTATGACTGGCGCAATTTTTTCCATTTCACCTACTTGCGAAATACCTGCCTCAAAGATGCCCAAGTTATCATTTAGTCCTAATTGCCAAATAGATAATGGGACGCCTATTTGCGAATTGTAACTACCAGGATTTCTAACGATTTTAAAATGTTCGTTCAAGAGTTGAAAAAGCCATTCTTTAATAATCGTTTTTCCATTACTACCTGTAACACCGATAATTGGGTAATCAAATTGTTGGCGATGTGCAATAGCTAATTCTTGGAGAGCTGCAATGCTATCTTTTACTAAAATAAGATTGGCATCAGCATATTTTTTTAGGTCAACTTCTTTGGTAATTATAAAATTTCTAACTCCTTGTTCGTATAATTCGGGTAGAAACTTATGACCATCTTGTCGATTGCTTTGAAAGGCAAAAAAGATAGTTTTGGAAGGAAAGACTAAATGACGAGAATCAAATAATAGTCTTTCTATTTGTGTGTCAAATAGATTAGGATTAAGTAGTTTACCGTTTACTAGATTTAATATATCTTGGACTTCGTATGTCATTTTGCCACGGGCATTTTCTTGAGAAACTGAACTTTATAATTTGTGCATGACTCCATGGTAGGAATCAGAACGAAAAGTCATAAAGATTCCTCATTGGTTATAATTTAGAATATTACGGGGTAGTCATAAAACTTGGCTTTTTAGAGATCAAAGCCAATATCCTTACGGTAATTCTTTTTATCAAAATCAATCAACTCAGCATTTTTATTAGAAATGGCTAAAGCTGTTTTGAAATCATCGCCTAAAGAAGTAATTGCTAAGACTCTACCACCGTTCGATACGACATTATCGCCGTCCTGTTTTGTTCCTGCATGAAAAAGTAGACTATCTGAAATTTTATCAAAGCCAGTCATTGTTTTTCCTTTCTCATAAGCCTCGGGATAACCACCCGAAACAAGCATAATTGTAGTAGCAGCTTTTTCGGAAATTTTAATTTCTTTTGCTCCTAAATTGCCTTCTGCTAAAGCGACTAATAATTCTAATAAATCATTTTCCAATCTAGGTAATACAACTTCTGTTTCTGGGTCCCCCATTCGGCAATTATATTCAATCACATAAGGCTCATTATCTACACGAATTAAACCAATAAAAACAAAACCTTTATATTCTAACTCATCTTCAGCGAGCCCTTTGACCGTTGGAATAATAATTCTATTGGTTACCTTTTGCATTAAGGCAGCATCTACAAAAGGAACAGGAGAAACTGCCCCCATCCCACCGGTATTCAATCCTGTATCTCCTTCACCAATTCGCTTATAATCTTTGGCTATTGGTAGGACTTTATAATCGACACCATCGGTTAAAACAAAAACAGAAAACTCAATACCATCCAAGAAGTCTTCAATGACTACTTTTTCACTTGCTGCGCCAAACTTGCCGTCTAACATAGCAGAGAATTCCATTTTAGCTTCCTCGACATCATTCAAGATGAGTACACCTTTTCCTGCGGCAAGACCATCTGCTTTTAGCACTACTGGTGGCGTCAATTGGTCGATATAAGCCAAGCCTTCTTGAAGTGTCTCTTGAGTAAATTCTTGATAGCCTGCAGTTGGAATATTTCTTTTTGCCATGAAGGCTTTCGAAAATGCTTTACTACCTTCTAGTTGTGCCCCTTTGGCAGAAGGCCCAATCACTGGAATTTGCTTTAAAGCAGCATCATTTTTAAAAAAATCATAAATCCCAGCCACTAGTGGAGCTTCGGGACCGACGACCATCATGTCAATGGATTGTTCTATGGTTAGTTTTTTAATTGCCTCAAAATCCATTGGATTAATAGGCACATTGGTTCCATGCTGCTGAGTTCCTGCATTACCAGGAGCTATATATAAGTTTTGACAAAGCGGACTTTGACTAATTTTCCAAGCAAAAGTGTGCTCTCTACCACCACTTCCAAGAATAAGTATATTCATTTCAACAATTGTTTAAGATTCTTTTTGAAAAGAAGTCGCAAAGATAACTTAGTAAGAACGACAAAAAAAATAACTCAGTCGTTTTTAAAATGAGTTCTTTTTTTTGTCAATTGTAAAAGGACCAATTGTGGGTAAGATGAAGGAATTTAGAGGGAAAGGGAATTTTTTTATAAAAAAAGGAATTACTCAAAATTGAAACAATCAATTAGATAAAACTTATCAATAATAATGACTTTCAAAATGAATGACTTAAAACTGTCATTCTCAAGAAAAGAATACCGTATTTTTGCGGATGCTAATTAGTGATTAAAAGAGCAGTTGATCTTTTAATCGTTTCTAAATTAAAAGATACATGAAAGTAACGGACTACTTTAATAATGCAAATGGCAATACGCTTATTTCTTTTGAGGTTTTACCTCCATTGAAAGGTGGTAGTATGAAGGCGATTTTTGATACATTAGATCCTTTGATGGAGTTTAAACCTCCTTTTATTGATGTAACTTATCACAGGGAGGAATTTATTTATGTTAAGAAAGCATCAGGGTATTACGAAAAAACAGCGATTCGAAAGCGTCCAGGAACAGTGGGTATCTGTGCGGCAATCATGCACCGATATGGAGTAGATGCAGTACCACATTTGATTTGTGGTGGATTTACAAAAGAAGAAACGGAGAATGTGTTGATTGACTTGAACTTTTTAGATATTAATAATGTCTTGGCGCTGCGAGGAGATGCTAGAAAATTCGATGGTAAATTTATTCCAGAAAAAGACGGTCATCCTTATGCTTTGGATATGGTTAAGCAAATTCAGGACATGAATAACGGAAAATACCTAGATGATAATATCGAAAATGGGGAAAAGACGAATTTCTGTATAGGGATTGCAGGGTACCCAGAAAAGCATTTTGAGGCGCCTAATTTGGAAAGTGATTTGGAGTTCGCTAAACAAAAAGTAGAAGCAGGTGCTAATTACATTGTGACGCAGATGTTTTTTGACAATAAATACTACTTTGAATTTGTCGATAAATGCAGAGCTATTGGGATTAATGTACCTATTGTTCCAGGGTTGAAACCATTGACGAAAAAATATCAACTGAATTCGATTCCTAGATTATTTCATTTGGATTTACCGCAAGCACTAGCAGCTGATTTATCCGCGGCAAAAGATGCTAAAGGTAGAAAAGAAGTAGGAATAGAATGGTGTATCCAGCAATCTAAAGAGTTGAAAGCGAAAGGAGCACCTTGTCTTCATTATTACACGATGGGAGATGTAGAGACCATAAAGCGAATAGTAGAGAAGGTATACTAGAAAAAACATTATTCTTTTGATATAAAATAAGGACTGTTAAATTAACTTTTAACAGTCCTTATTTGTTAGTTTACGGTATTAAAAAAACATGGTTAAACAAAATTCTCCTCCTATTGTAAAAACCAGACAAAAATGTGGTTAAAACGCCCAAAACTCAGCCTTTTTTCCGTTCTTTGTAGGAAATTCATTAAAAATAGCTTTTTCACAAGCGTGTCATTTTTTTTTGTTTAACGTTGTTTACAGAAAAATGACAAACATACACAAGTAGAGTCCTAATTTTGTCGTCATAAGGAATGTTAATTTTTTACGAATCTAAACTAAAAATATATGATTCATTCCTGGCGCGGACAAAAGAAATATATGCTAAACGAATATAAAATACTTACAGTAACACACAAACATGTCCGTTTGGAAAGGATTGCTGATTTCGTGGTCACTCATGTTGACGATAATGAGCTACAGGAAAAATTAACCAACCTTAAAAGTCAGTTTGGATTAGACGAGCTTTTGTATGTCGCTACGTGTAATCGGGTCATCTATCTATATAAATCAGCTAAGGAACTCGATCTCTCTTTTGTCACTTCTTTTTTTCAAACGATAAATTCTTCTCTTTCTGCTGACTATATTCAGCGAATTATTACTGCATACGAAGGCAAAGCTGCCATTAATCATATTTATGAGGTATCGTCTTCAATTGACTCTTTAGTGGTTGGAGAAAGAGAAATTCTTCGTCAGATTAGAGAAGGATTTGAAAGATCTGAGAAGTGGGGGTTGACAGGGAGTAGTATTCGTTTATTGATGAAACACTTGGTGGAGGCATCAAAGGAAGTATATGCGCAGACAAAAATTGGCGAAAAGCAAATATCAGTAGTTTCTTTAGCTATCAGAAAGCTTTTGGAAAGTAATCTATCTAAAGACGCACGAATCCTTTTAGTAGGAGCAGGACAAACGAACTTGTTAGTCTCAAAATTTTTAGTCAAATACGAATACACCAATGTCACGGTATTTAATAGAAGTATTGAAAAAGCACAAAAATTAGCGGAAAGATTTAATGCCAATGCTTTTCTACTATCAGAACTGCCTAGCTATAGAGAAGGATTTGATTGTATGATCGTTTGTACAGGTGCAACCGAGGCTATTATCAAAAAGCCATTATATCAGCAAGTTTTGGGTGATGATGGACAAGAGAAGTTAATTGTTGACTTATCTATTCCTAATAATGTAGATCGACCAGTAGTGGAAGAATTTAACATCAACTACATTGAAATAGAAGATTTAAAACAGTTAGCCGAACTAAATTTAGAATTTAGAAAACAAGAGGTAGGGAAAGCTAAAATATTATTACAACGTCAAATAAACGAATTTCAGAAAATTTTCCAACAAAGACAAATCACAAAAGCACTACAAAGTGTCCCTTCTGAAATAAAAGCGATTAAAGAAAAAGCATTAAACGAAGTATTCAAAAAAGATTTAGAATCTTTAGATGATAATACGAAGGCATTATTCGAAAAAATGATGACCTACATGGAAAAGAAATGTATTAGTGTTCCAATGAAAGCTGCTAAAGAACTAATCGTTTAGCATCCCCCCAATTCAAGGATATACAAAATGCCTACAGTATACTGCTTACTGTCAACTGCCTATTGATTAATAAGCCCTTTCATTTCGCTGTTCTACATAATTAACAAATGCCTTATTCACTACTCTGAATCCTCCTGGAGTAGGGTAATTTCCTGAAAAATACCAATCTCCATTATTATTAGGACAGGCCTTGTGCAAACCTTCTATTTTTTGATAAATCACTTTAACCTCTGGCTTAATCCCTTCTGGCGTAATCATTTCCGCTATCTTATCAGAAATCTCTTCGTAAGTAAATTCGTTATAAAGGTCAATCAATGGATTAGTCATCTCGACTAAAGGCAATTGAAGTTGAGCTTTACATTTTTTGTAAGTCTTTTTAATCAAATGCGTTTTTCCATTTTTCTTTAGTAAGGCGATGAGTGCTTTAAAGGCTGCGAAATTTCCTAATCTAGACATGTCTATACCATAGCAATCAGGATAGCGTATCTGAGGAGCAGAAGATACTACGATGATTTTTTTCGGTCGAAGCCTAGAGACGATTTTGATAATACTATCCTTTAATGTAGTACCTCTTACGATGGAATCATCTAATAGTACTAAATTATCTTTTTCGTTATTGACAATACCGTAGGTTACGTCGTAAACGTGAGACACAAGTTCTCCTCTAGTCGCATCGTCTGCGATGAATGTTCTTAATTTGGCATCTTTGACGACGGTTTTTTCTATTCGAACCTTTTGCGAAAGAATTTTTTCTAATTTTTTTGGCTTTAGATCTTTACCTAGATCTAGAATTTGCCCTTGCTTTATTTTGTTCAAATGTTTCTCAGCCCCATCGACAAGGCCATAAAACGCAGATTCTGCGGTGTTTGGGACAAATGAAAAGACCGTATTTGCAATATCCTGATCAACTTCATTTAAGACCAATTTTGTTAATTGCTCTCCTAATTTTTTTCGTTCTAGATAAATATCTCTATCAGTCCCTCTAGAAAAATAAATTCGTTCAAAGGAGCAGGCAGTTCTTTCTTTTTTAGCGATATATTTTTTCTCACTGACTTTTCCACTTTTCTTAATAATTAAGGCATTTCCTCTTCCTAATTCTTTAATTTTCGTGTAATGGACATTCATGGCTGTTTGGATAGCAGGACGCTCAGAAGCGACTACTACTATTTCATCATCTGCATAATAAAAGGCTGGTCTAATCCCACTTGGATCTCGAATCACAAAAGCATCTCCATGGCCAATCATACCTGCAATCACATATCCGCCATCAAACTTTTTACTGGCTCTACGAAGCATTCGTTTGACATCTAGGTTGTCAAAAATTAGGTCATTGATTTCTTGATTGGTATGTCCGTCAGGTTTATGCCAGTTAAATAACCGTTGCACTTCATCATCTAAGAAATGACCAATTTTTTCCATTACCGTAACCGTGTCTGCTTTACGTTTTGGATATTGACCCAGTTGGACCAATTCTTCAAAAAGTTCATCCACGTTGGTCATATTAAAATTACCAGCTAAGACGAGGTTTCTACTAATCCAGTTATTTTGTCGAAGGAAAGGGTGGCAAGTTTCGATGGAGTTATCCCCATGTGTCCCATATCTTAAATGTCCCATTAACAATTCCCCGATATAGGGCATATTGTGTTTAAGCCATTTAGGATCATTCAATTGTTGTTGAGTGAGGTCTTTAAAGTGACCACGTACGTCTCTAAAAAGGTCTGCAAGGTAGTTATTGGTCACACATCTTTTTCGACTGATGTAGCGTTTTCCTGGTTTTGGATCTAACTTGATTGTTGCTAATCCTGCTCCATCTTGCCCTCTATTTCTTTGCTTTTGCAGGAGTAGTTGCAGTTTGTTTAGACCATATAGAGCAGTCCCGTATTTTTTATGATAAAACTCAAGCGGTTTTAGTAATCGAACTACCGCTAAACCGCACTCATGTTTAATAGAATCACTCATAGAAAAAAATTAGGAAAAATTCAGGTATCTTTTAATGCCGAATGATAGTCCTGCCAGCACTCCAAGTGCTGGCAGGACTTAGCCAAAGACAATTAAAATGATATAAATTCAGCTCAAATTGTTTGTTGAAAACGACAAAGTTACGAGAAAATAAAAGACTTAGCAGAAGATTTAGTCAGGAAAATATGCTTTTATAGATAATTGTCTTTTTTCGTACTGATTAAAAACAAACAACCCGAAATAGTAGATATGATTATCACTATTTCGGGTTGTTATATTATAGTAGTAGATCTTAAAAAGTCTCTACGCGCTCATATTTCTCACCTATTACCTTCTTACACTCTATAAATCAGCATCTGAACGGAAAGCAGAGAAGTCAAATAACATAGAAAATCTAAGTGTATTATCCAGTGGATTTCTTTGGTTCGTTGTTGGCACTAAATAAGAAATGTTTAAGCCAAAAACGTTGTATTTTAGACCTAATCCTACTGTGAAATATTTTCTATTCCCCTTAGTAGAATGCTCGTAGAAATATCCAGTTCTAACCGCAAATTGCTTGTCGTACCAGTACTCAATACCAAAAGAATACATTAATTCTCTCAACTCTTCAGAGATACCTCCTTGAGCATCACCGAAAGAACCAAAAATACCAGAGAAAGTAGATACCTGCTTATAATCAGGAACACCATCTGCATCTAGATCTTCTGCACCTGGGTCAGGAGTTGGAGCCATTAATTTATTAATGTCTAAGGCAACCGTCAATCTATTAAATTCATCTAAATCTAAATCCCAAGCTGCACCTAAACCGATGTTAGCAGGAATAAAGTCTTTATTAATAGAGTTGGTATAAGTAATTTTAGAACCTAAGTTTGTTAAAGCTAAACCTACAGTCAAATTGGAAGAACCGTTATTCATATCGATTTCTCCAGACTTATAGGTCATCGAGATATCCGCTGCAAAGGCAGTTCCTGCAGAAATTTGCTCTCCACCTACTTCTTGACCAGCAGCCAAGTTGGAATAGATAAATTTAGCCCCTAAACCAGCAGATAACTTGTCACCTAACAATCTAGCATAAGAACCATTTAATTCAAATTCGTTCGGTCTACCGTTTCCTAATGGCATTCCGTTTTCATCTGTAAAGGCAATATCCCCTAGAGAAAAATATCTTAAACTAAAGCCAGCAGCTTGGTTGTCATTGTCACCAAATTTAGTATATCCAGAGAGGTAAGCCAAATAAACATCATTTACGTTTAAAGCTCTCAACCATGGAGTATAAGTAACAGCGACACCTCCTTTATCTTCACCAAAAACCATTTTAGACCCATTAAAGTGTAAAGCATTGGCATCTGTAGAAGTAGCAATACCAACATCTCCCATTGCCGCAGAACGAGCATCAGGCACAATTCTTAAGAAAGGTACTGCTGTAATAATGGTGTTTACACATGGTTCCCCTAAAACCGTTTCGTATTCTCCTGTCGCAGAATTTAGAAAACATTGGGCAAAAGATTTTTGAGTCATTCCTAAAAGGAATACTAAAACTAAGCTACTGAGTACTGTTTTTTTCATAGCATTATTGCATAAAGGGCGAACAAAGGCCCAAATGTAAGAATTTTTTTGGTCGAAATAATTCATGTCGATTTAATGTGTTGTTGCACTAATTTAGTTGTTGCAGAGATCAAAAATTAAAGGAATACCCTAATTTTAGATTTGATTATTTTTAAAACTATAATTTTCGGGAAATATTGCCGATGTTAAGAAAAACTTAAAGCACTTTAGACAGTTATTCAAAAAAAGTCTAAATCTGGCAAAATCTAGCGTCATAGTTAAGGTAATTATTTTAAAATGACCAACTTCTCGAAATCACTATTAATCGTTTTTCCAACAATGTCGCCTGATGATGGTCGTACACTAACCTTATATAAATAGGTACCTCTAGCTAAGTCACCACCATATTCATCCTTACCATCCCAGTTAATATCACTGACTCGATTGCCATCACTGACGACTTCGGTTTCGATGGTTTTAATCAAACGCCCAGAGACCGTAAAAATACGTACTTGTACTTCCATTAGTTGCCCTGCACTTAAATTATGTAGAAATTGGAATTGAGTTGAGGTGGTAAAAGGGTTAGGATAGTTCAAAACTCGTTCCAAAGCTGCATCCGCAGCGTCTGCAACCAAAAATTCTGTAATTCCTTCCGAAGAATTATTAAATACATCCCATGCTTTGACTTTTAATTGATGAATTCCTGGTTCTAAATCACTTAAAGGAAAACGAACAATCCCTCTTCGATAATCATCTTGTGCTGCTTCGTAGAATTCATTCAGTAAAAAAGTATTCTGAGTATTATTATCTAAAACCGCAGTTAGGTCATGACCGATACTTGTGCCGGAGACGTTAATGCCATTATCATCGGATAATAGAACCAATAAAGTTGGATCAGCATTGGTCGTTCCGCCAAAAACAAAGGTAGAATCATTCATAAACACTTCTACTAATGGCCCTTCATTATCTACAATAGCATCTGCTTTTGTTCCTCCGATAATTAGATTATTATAAAATCCCGAAGCATCTATTTGACCATTTTCGGCATAGTAGCTAATTTTCCCTAAGCCGTATTCGTAGTTAATATCCTTTGGGACTACGAAGGTGAATTGAAATCGACCATTAGTTACACTCGCTGTTCCTTTGAATAATACATTTTTTTGAATATCAAAAGGTAAAATTCTACTACCTGAATCATTGCCTAAATTGGAGACTGTAATCTTTTTATCAAAAACAGTTGGAAATATTTTACCATTAAAGGAAAGCATCGGGTTGCCAGAACCATCTGATACAAAACCTTCAATTGTGACTCGTTCTAATGCTTGTATGGTATCAATTTGATTAGCAACAACAGGTTGATTATTAATTTTAGAAGTAACAACTTCCAATTTTGGTAAAGCCAATTGCATAGACGGGTCGCCGATTAAGGTGAATTTTCGAGCATTAATATTAGTAGTATCTGCCGAATTACTATTTTTCCCCAACCGCATGATTTCTCCAATTGGAGGATGTACGCCATCTACTTTTTCATAAATTTGGTCAAAAACAGCTCTTGTTAATCGTTCGTTCTGAGAAGAATAAACGGCTCGAACGGTTGTAAATAAACCGATAGCCCCACCATTCGGGTTCAATAACGCATCTTCTCCTGCTGTTACAAAGTTGGCATCATCATAGCCTGTAAAAGAGCAAGTCGCAGTTACCATTAAAGGTAATTTATCAAAATTAGTCCAACCGAGAATATCATTTTTTTCCAAAACTCGTTCTTGCGTCCAACCTTTTGAACCACCATGTCCTAAATAATTTAAAACTAAAATTCCTTTAAAAATTTCATTATTCAATGCTTCTTTAGCCGCAGGATATCGTTCTCCTCCAGGAGTCGTTATTTGCTGAAAAGCATCTAAGAATATTTTATTGACATTATAAACATCATATAAGGTATCGACTTTGGTCGAAATGCCATTAGCCTGTCTTTGATGAATACTACTATCTTCATCGTCCGCCATGAAAGTTTGATTCAGTCGCCAATTACCCAGAGTTTTTGGATTGGTATCGTAGTTGATTATTTTTTTAACCACTGCTTGTGCCTCATCTGCCGTTTTTACAGGAATCCGACCAACTGCAATGTCTAATGCTCCTCGTAAATTTGCTCCTTCATTATCACTCAATAAAGCATAGAAATCATCGGTAGGAAAACCTTCGATTGGATGCAAAGATTCATCGGTTTCGTAAGCAGGAATAAAACTAGATGGATTATCTAAGCGCTTGATATTTTTATAATCAAATGAACCATCACCAATCAATAATAAATAATTAAACTTAGGAGATCTATCCGACACCATTTTAGTGAAATCACGAATAGCTGTAGGGTCTACTCGACCACTAGAAAATTCATTGTAAATATCATCTACCAAAATAGTTGCTACCTCAAATCGACTGTGATTTCTTCGATGTTCGGCTAATTGTAAAGCAGCACTTTCAAAATCAGCATGATAGACAATCAATAAATCTGCACTAGCAATCTCATGGATATTCTGATTTGGAATATTACCTATTGCCATTGGCGTTTGAAAAATACTGTTATTATCGAAAGCGATGAATTCTTTTAGGGTTGTTGTATTGGCACCAAAACTAGCAGTATTACCTACTTCATCTAATTGCTGATTCATGGGAGCCAAAGGATTCGAAATATCCCAAATTTGAGTATTGTCAGAAATATTCGAGACTTCAAAGGTACTAGTTGCCGCCTCTAATGTTTGAGGGTCTCGGAATGACATTTGTTCCCCCGTATAAATTAGGTTTCGTCGAACATTTAGTTGAATATAATCTAGCCAACCTGTACTACTGGCAGATTGCGGGTATTCTATTTTTACAGGTAAATTTTCTGAAGTAGGAAGAAAAGGCTCATTAATTATTCCAATATGCGCATACTCGTCTTCAATATCCCCTGTATTTGATCGCCTAATGGTAGCTGAAAAGTTATCGTTTCCAACTGTGGCATTAAATGAAGATGTTGAGCTACTTCGTCCTGCAAAGGCAGCTTTGATATTCCCTGCTTCAGTTGTAATAACATTTGGAAATTGAAATTCACTATAAGTTCTTTCTCGGATGGTTTCGAATAAATCACCATACCAATCTTTTCCAGTACCTTGCCCTTGCGAGAAATTATCCAATAAGTTAATGAACTCTTCTTCTAGTCGAACATAATCGGTAAATGAACTTGTCTGATATTCTGTATTTGCAATTGAATTTTGGTTCGTAATTCTTTTTCCTTTATCTGCACTTATTTTTAAGAAATAGTAATTATTTAAATCGTAAATATTAGTTGATTGGTTAAATATACCTTCATCCTCGCTGTAGGTCCACTTATTGGCATCTTCTCCATAGAATAAAATGTAATCACCTATGTCAAAACGCCCATCTTCTTCTCCTATGATTTGAATCGCATTTTCTTGCAAATCGTCATGTCTAAAATCAGCAATTTTTCTTGGTAAAATACCTCCACCATTTCCATAGAGTTTAATCGTCGTTGGATCTATATTGTCGATGTCTATTGCTAATTCATCTTTCAGAAAATTATAATCTAGTTTTTGGATGCCCGTTTGATTGACCGCTATTTTATAGATTGCACCATCCTTCAAAACAGAATTAAAGGTATGGTCTGTTTTTCGAGCAATCGAATTAGCATTTGATTTTGGTAAAAAGTTAACTTCTAATTCAAAAGAGACCAATTTTTCATAGGTGTTCCCTTTTTTTATAATAGGGATGAAAAATATTTTTCCAAAATATTGATTACGATCAGCCTCTACGGTTGTACTGATTTGAAGCGTCTCTTTTAAAAACACATCATCAGGAACTGCTGCTTTTTCTAATCTTTCAAATTGGGTATTGATAATCTTGATACTAATTTCGCCATCATTACTTAAGGCGAACCTTTCGGAGAAAACAGGCAAGGTTGGATGCTGAGGATTTGAAAAACTTTCTTCAAATGTCCAAAGCTGTTTTTCAAAATTCCCCGTAGGATTATGAATAATCGGTTCGGGCGACCAATTCAATTTTTTGGTAATGGTTAAAGGGCGTTGCCCCGAAAGCATATTCGAAAAAAAGAAAGCCAATAGAATGGTAAAAAGTCTCATATTTTTCTAAGGTTAAAACT
>CALDTJ010000036.1 GCA_937924145.1 uncultured Saprospiraceae bacterium | reverse complement strand
ATAGTTAAATCGAGTGTATTTTTTCGTTAGGCAAGGCATTTTTTTTGAGAATAGCTTTCGCTCTTTAAGAAAAAAATAACGCAGCATAACGGAAAAAGACGCCGATTTAACTGTCAAGAATTTATGACTTGAACCACTAGTGTTGTATTAGGAAAATACTATACGTTTTTTAACTCTCCCCTAACCCCTCTCTTGAAAGAGAGGGGAACTAATTTTAGGCAAAAAACTGGAAAATTTGCCAGTTTTTTGCGACTAGGCTAACTCCCTTCCCTTGAGAGGGAAGGGTTGGGGATGGGTTAAAACGCACATTATTTTCTGAATCTCACCTGCTGGAATAGAATTATTGTAACTTGTACAAATACAGTTAGCTATTTCTTTGGGGGAATTCCCAAAGAGGTAGCTAACTGTATTTTCCCCCACCATTATTTAAAATTCCCCTAAAACAACAAAACCATGAAGTTATCCTTTACCATTGCTGGGCGAATATTTATTTATGTTTTTTTACTAATAGCAACCAATTGCTCAGACATCAAAGCAGCAACCGCAGACTATGTTCTAAGTCTTAGCTGCCAGAAAACTAATGATGCCTCAGACGCAAATAGTTCCGATGGCGCAGCTACTTTTACGCCCAATGGAGGAGTTTTCCCCTACAATTACCGAGTATTGAATAGTTCCAATGTGATAATTCAAAGCGGTACACTATCTTCTGATGCGACAGTGGGAGTCAATAATTTAAGCGGTGGTACTTATACCGTAATAGTTTCCGATCAAAATTCGACCGCAACTTGTACGATTACTATAGGCTTAGTCAATTGTGATATGGTCGTCAATATTCCCAATTCTTCGGTCAATTGTCCAGATGATTTGGGGAACTTAATTCCAGAGGTTTCTGGTGGTGTTGCCCCTTTCAATTATATTTGGAGTAATGGCAATGAAACCAAGAATTTAACAGGTGTTTCGGGGGGGAATTACACTTTAACCGTGACAGATGATGCTGGATGTACCAGAGTAAAAAGTGCAACTATTGCTGCACCAGCTTCCCTAGTCCTTTCTCCAACACCCACTAATGCCACAAATTTTGAGACTCGTGATGGAGTCGTAAATATTAGTATAAATGGCGGGACGGCACCATATACATTAAGTTTGAGTAATACCAATAATACTTTCTCTTTTAATCAAGCTAACTTTCCAACGCCCACCAGTTTAAATAATTTACCAGCAGGAAATTACACAGGAAGGGTGACGGATAGTAATAATTGTTCAACGACTCGAACCTTTCAAATCGGCGTTAATACTTGTTTGTTGACCGCCACCGTAGCAGACATTCAGTCCGATTGCGACGAGGCGAATAATGTTTTGAGGGCAATAGTTACTCAAGGGATTCCGCCTTTTACCTATGCTTGGTCAAATGGGGCAACTAGTCAATCCATTTCTAATTTATCACCCAATACTTATTCGGTTACTGTTAGAGATGCAGTAGGTTGCAGTAGGTCGACATCAGGCAGTGTCATTGGAAATGATATGTTGACCATCACTTGTGACGCCACCCAAAACGTCTCTTTAGTAGGAGGTATGGACGGTGCCGTCAATATTAAAATTGCTAACGGAACGCCTAATTATACCTTAACTATTTCTAACTTAAATACAAGTTCGTCCACGGTGCTTCAAAGTGGTGGTGGAATGGTGGCTTTAGGAAATCTAAAAGCGGCTAACTACCGAGTTGCAGTGACGGATCAAGGTGGTTGTATTCAAAGTTGTACTTTTCAAATAACCCAACCAATCTGTGGCGTAGCTATTCAATTGACGGATTTAATACTACCTTGTGATGCTACTATGGGTAGTTTGCAGGCAACCATTTCTGGTGGGCAGCCACCTTACGCTATCAATTGGAGTAACGGGGTGACAGGGGCTACTAACCCCAACCTATCGCCAGGTACATATACCATTACTGTCGTAGATGCGCTTAATTGTGAAATGATGGCAACGGCAAAAGTTTTAGATGCTTTTCGTGATGAAGATGGGGATGGATTTTTTGTCGGTTGTGCAGATTATTCCATTGTTCCAGGCCCAGATTGTGATGATAATGATCCAACTGTTTATCCCAATGCACCCGAAATTTGTGATAGAAAAGATAATAATTGCGACGGACAAACCGATGAAGGAGTAGCAGATTCAGACGGTGATGGGATAAAGGATTGTTTCGATCAATGTCCTGATGATCCGAAGAAAACAAGTCCTGGGGATTGTGGTTGTGGGGTTTCCGAAGACAATAAAGATTATGACGGAGATGGGGTGATTGGTTGCCAAGATGGTTGTCCGTATGATGGTAATAAAATAGAACCAGGACAGTGTGGTTGTGGAGTACCCGAATCGCCCGATTCTGATAATGATGGCGTATTGGATTGTAATGATGAATGTCCTTATAATCCAGCAAAAGTATTGGCAGGAACTTGCGGTTGTGATGCGCCAGGTATTACCAACATCGAATTAAAAAATTACAGTGAATGTGATAATCAAGGCACCGATGATCCTGCGGATGATGCATTTTTTGTAGACGTTTATATACATTTTGATAATGCACCCGAATTAGGTGCTTTAAACCTGAGGGGAGATATAGAAAGCTATTATCATTTTGAAAATGGGAATCGGGAACCACTGATTATTTTATACAATCAAAAATTAAAGGCAGATGGACAAATCATCCAATTTGTAGCAGAATACAAAGGGAATGAGGTTTGTAATTATGTTTTTAATCGGCAAAGGGCCATTCCGAGTTGTTCGACAAATGCGTGTGATGCGCCACAAAACGTAAATACCCAAGTTACAGGAAATAAGGCGATTTTAAATTGGGATGAGGTGCCAAAAGGAAGTACCTATGAATATAAATATCGAGAGGTGGGAGCAGAAGATTGGACGGCACAATGGACGGATCAAACTCGCTGTGAAATTTGTAATTTAAAGACCACTGCAACCTACGAATATGAAGTTCGGACGCGTTGCCAAAATGAATTCAGTTCGCCCTACACCACAGGCACCTTTATAACCGAAGAGGATACTGCCAATTGTTACGAAGGCGAAAGTGATGGAATTTGTGAAATTCAAGCAACCAAGGTAATCAATATTAGAAAATGTAATGATCGAGGGACTATTTACCAAAGCGATGATTTTTTCTATGCAGATTTGCTCATTTATTATAATGATGTCCCTACTTCTGGCGCATTAATCATCGAAGGCAGTATCAACAAAACGATTGCTGTAGCCGACCTTAATCCACATAATGTTCATCATTTAGAGGATTTAAAAATTTATGAAAATAGAGGGGTTTTATCTTTAAATATATATTTTTCAGCAGCGACCAATTGTGCTTACCAGATTGATTACGATATTCCGAATAACCCTTGTTATTCGGGGCAGCTATTTCCAGCCGATTATCATTCCAGACAAGTCGAAAATAGTAAAAGCGTACAGTTAATCCTAGCCCCAAATCCTGTAAAAAATCAGTTAGCCGTAGATTTTGAGTTGAAGTATGGTAAAAAGCATACAGTTATTTTTGTCCATAATTTCTTAGGACAACAATTACTAATGGAGGAAATAGACGATATGGAAGGACAACTTAATTTAGATGTAAGCGAATTAGAAAATGGCTTGCATTATTTATCTATCGCCAATGGGGGGATTAGAAAAACCGTGAAATTTATGAAGAATAATGAGGATTGATGGTAGTCTAAAAACCTTGGAGGATTCCAAATCCTCCAAGGTTTAAAAGCTCGCAATTACCTTCCAATTCCAATAATCTTCCGATTCAATTTCTCATCAGGCTCACCACCTGCAAAATCATCAAAAGCCTTTTCAGTTACTTTGATAATGTGATCAGTGATAAAAGGCGCACCTTCTCTAGCCCCTTGGTCGGCATCTTTGATACAACATTCCCATTCTAAAACAGCCCAACCATCATAGCCGTATTGTGCTAGTTTACTAAAGATAGAACGGAAATCTACTTGCCCATCTCCTAAAGAACGGAAACGACCTGCACGATCAGCCCATCCTTGATAACCGCCATAAACACCAACTCTACCAGAAGGGTTGAATTCTGCATCTTTGACGTGGAACATTCGGATATAGTCTTTATAAATATCGATGTAAGCTAAATAATCTAATTGTTGTAAAACGAAGTGAGATGGGTCGTATAAGATATTGACTCGCTTATGATTACGAGTAGCTTTTAAGAACATTTCGAAAGTGACGCCATCGTGCAAATCTTCCCCAGGGTGAATTTCGTAACAAACATCTACACCACTATCTTCCGCCACATTTAAGATCGGTTTCCATCGCTTCGCCAATTCTTTGAAAGCAGTATCTACTAAACCTTGCGGACGTTGAGGCCAAGGATATACCGTATGCCAGATCAACGAACCAGAGAAAGTTGCATGTACATCAATCCCTAAATTTCGACTTGCTTGCAAAGCCCACTTGACTTGCTGTACTGCCCAAGCAGTTCTTGCCTTTGGCTTACCGTGTACTTCTGCAGGTGCGAACCCGTCGAACATCACATTATAAGCAGGATTAACTGCCACTAATTGCCCTTGTAGGTGCGTAGATAATTCCGTGATTTCTAAGCCATAGCTATTGACTTTGCCTTTCAGCTCGTCACAATAAGTCTTGCTAGTTGCTGCTTTTTCAAGATCAATCAAACGGTCATCCCAAGTCGGGATTTGGATACCTTTGTAGCCAATGCTAGCTGCCCATTTGCAGATATTATCGAGTGAATTGAACGGGGCCTCATCGCCCATGAATTGTGCTAAAAAAATAGCAGGCCCTTTGATATTGGTCATATTCTGTGGTGATTTTTTAAGAGCGTCGAGAGGCGAGAAGAGAGAACAGAGATCGGTGCATCTCTATTCTCTGTTCTTTACTCTCTCTTCTCAAAGATTAAAAGAGGCGAAAAATAAGGAAATTGGTGGAAAAAAGAAGGGTTATATCAAAAAAAGGTACTCGAAATTTTTCGAATACCTCCAAATGCTGTTAATAAAAAGTATAATTTATAAAGTGTTCCATAGCTCATTGAGTGTTTAGTAAAAGAATCCCTACAAAATGGCCAAAGGGTTAAGAATGATTTGGTTTTTTGGGAGCATTTCTAATCATGCTCCAGATGGCTCGATCAGAGATATTGAACTTTGCGGCTAAAGATCTGATAATGCTACTTTTATTGATAGTTTTCATTTGGCACAACTCTTCAAATTCATGTAGAATTGTATATTTGCGAACATCCGTTCGACTAATAATTTCATTATCGATCAAATAAAGCAGTAGTGTTTTAGGTTCACTATCCAATCTATTCTGCTCACAAAAAGAAATAAATTCCTTTTGCAATCTAGTAGAAAATTGATCTACTAATATTTGTGTGTATGCTTTCATAAGCGTGGTTTGTGAAGTAGCTTGATGAAGATAAAAAGCCTAAATTTAGGAACACTAAATTATAGAAAAACTGACGCTATTTATTATTTGAGATCAACTACTTTCCTTACAATTGTGTGCTTTTTTACATTACTTTTTATTGCGCATATACTGTTTTTGATTATTTACTTTTTTTAAAAAAAATGAATAGTTTTGCTGTAAAGATTTGATTTTCAGAAATTTAAAAAGATAAATAAAGACTAGGAACACTCTTTTTTCTAAAGGTCAGAATAGATAAAAATTCTTCCTTACTTTTTTTAAAATGAAAGAATGGATAGTTGTCATAAATTCGATTTTAATATTAAATAAATTGCATATTTGTCGAATACTGAAGTAGTTAGCAAAACAATTATAATCACTAAAGGATCATTACATTCATGCAGCAGTCCAAATACGTTCAACTACTACGCACATTAACTAAGTCCGAGCGAACAGAGTTTGGCAAGTATTTGAGAGGCTTATATGGTACGCAAAAACAAATGCTTACCATACATGCTTATATCAATAAAGAGGCGGTTGTTAATTATAATAGTTCAAAGCTAGACAAAAAGTATGTACTAGGTAAAAAGAAGGATAAGTTAGTGGCATCGGCTGGTCGTCTAGAACGGCATTTGTCTGATTTATTTTTGTATTTAGAAGAGTTTCTAAGGTGGAAAATGATAAATAGAGACAGTTCGGATAATTTTAAAAAAGACCAAATTCAACTTGAGATATATAAAGAACGGCAACTGTCTGATTTTTTCTTTAAAGCCCTAGAAAAAGCAAGAGCACGAGAAGAGGAGAATCTACTTGATATGTGGCATCATTTGCAGTTGGGAATTCTGGATAGTATGTTACATTATTCTTTTGAAACAATAAAAGTTTCGAAAAAGGATATAGCGTTACCTAGTTTTTTAGCGCATTTAGAACAATTTATAAAAGAAGTAAAAACTAAAGCCCAGTGCGAGTTGGAGCAACGGAAAAATATCTTATCAAAAAACGATGAGGTGGAGTTTGATGAGTCAAAGGTATTTTTAAAAGTTTATCAGGCTATTCTCGGATTGATAAGAAATGAAGAAACTCAAAGTTATGAACAGGTAAAAAAGCTAGTAAATGACCAACTGGAAAAATTCTGTGAAGAGGATTGTTCTGCTATTATTACTTATTTGATTAACTACTGTATCGGTCAAGTCAAAAGCGGACAACTTATATTTAGCAAGGAGGTGCTTTATTGGTATAAAATACTAATTGAACAATTGAGCATATTCGAGAATCGGCGTATTTCCCATACAGATTTTAATAATATTATTGAAGTTGCCTGCAAAACAGAAGAGTTGAGTTGGGCTAAAGATTTTATCGAAAGGTATCAAGCATTCATCCAACCCAAAAATTTAGGAGAGCCTTCACAAGCAATAGGCAAAGCGTTGATTGCATTTGAAGAAAAAGCGTACGAAAAAGTGATACTATTGCTAAATAATGTTCAGTTTACGGATATGGATCATGCCATTAGGGCTAGGTGGCTGTTGCTATGTAGTCATTATGAAGTGCATCCTAAAGACAAGCAGTGTGAAGACTTTATGGCTGCCTATCACAACTATTTCACTAGAAATGGCATTTGGCACGATGATATCAAAAATGGGTCTTTGAACTTGCTGAAAATTTTGAGGAAGATGACAAAGCCCTACCTTCCAGAAGTATTAAAGCAAGAAATTCAGGACACTTCGCCGCTCGTCTATAAAATTTGGCTACTTAAAAAACTGGACCCCCATTTTCAAATTTAGAAAATGAGGGACCTGTTCTATGCATTACGAGCTCAAGTAATGACCATTTAGTACATAAGATGGTACTGCGATTGATAGTAGATGCATCAACTTTAGAATCCTGCTATGTCCGTTGTTA
>CALDTJ010000035.1 GCA_937924145.1 uncultured Saprospiraceae bacterium | reverse complement strand
AGTAACGAGCAAATAATAAATAGTGCATTTGGAGTTAGAGATTTTGTTCTAAGACTAGGCATTTTTTTGAAGAATAGCATCGCTATTCCTCAAAAAAATAACGACGTCTTTGGGCAAAAGATCAGCTCCTAAATGCATTAGTTGTTTTTTACTCGTTACTAAAAAAGGATTAACTAATCGTTAGTCCTTTTTTAATGCCCGCTAATCAAATAAAACCAATGCCCTTAAAATGAAGAAAGCCCCGGTTTATCACCGGAGCCAGAACAACTTGACATTCTTCAAAGATTACAGAAATAAAAACGGGTATCATATTACATTTGTTTCAATATGTTTTTAAATTATTTATCTTTTTTTATTTTTTCTATTTAATTGATCCAACTATTCTTCGCAAAAGGGTAATTTTGCGCAATTGCAATAATATTTGCTTTAGATAATGGTTAAAATTCTAGCTGTTACTATAAACCTTCTTAAAAGAATAGGCATCTTGGTTCGACAAATCGCATTAAAAGTATTACCTAAAAATATTGATAATCAATCATTTATCCTTGATCGAGTTGTTAAAAAAGTTAGGTGGAAAAAAGATCAAATCAAGGATTGGCAGATCACTAAGCGGTCGATTGATGCTCGTGGATACCAGCCTTACTTTTTATTGCAAATCACCGTCACTAAAGAAGAAGAACTCCCTCAGCCCGAACCAATTATCTCCAATTTTCCAAATGTAGAAAAGGCGAAATCTGTTATCATCGTTGGTGCTGGACCTGCTGGCTATTTTGCCGCATTAGAGTTGATAGAACAAGGCCTAAAACCAATTATTTTTGATAGAGGAAAGGACGTTCGAGCAAGACGAAGAGACTTGAAAGCCATTCAGCAATATGGCATCGTCAATCCTCATTCAAATTATTGCTTTGGTGAAGGAGGCGCAGGCACTTACTCTGATGGCAAACTTTACACGCGCTCTCAAAAAAGAGGTAAAATAGCTAAGGCTCTACAAATTCTAGTGGAGCATGGTGCAAAATCTGATATTTTAGTAGATGCACATCCGCACATTGGTTCTAATAAATTACCTCAAATAGTTGCTAAAATTAGAGAAACCATTTTAGCACATGGCGGTGAAATTCACTTCGATAGTTTGGTGACCGATATCATCATTCATCAACAAAAAGCAAAAGGGGTTATTATCAACGAAGAAACAGAACATTTTGCCGAAGGAGTGATTTTAGCCACTGGTCATTCAGCAAGAGATATTTACGAATTATTGGCTCGGAAATCCATCAAGATTGAGTTTAAACCCTTCGCATTAGGCGTTCGAATTGAACATCCACAACCGCTTATTGACAAAATTCAATACAATCAAAAAAATCGAGAAGAAAATCTACCTGCTGCCAGTTACAAATTAGTTTGTCAAGTCAATGAACGTGGGGTCTTTTCCTTCTGCATGTGCCCTGGCGGATTGGTCGTTCCTGCTGCTACAGCACCAGGCGAATTGGTGGTTAATGGTATGTCTATGTCACGTCGTGACTCCCCTTTTGCCAACTCAGGTACCGTGATTGCCATAGGCGAACAGGACGTTTTACCATATAAAAAACATGGTGTTTTTGCTGGACTTGAATTTCAGAAAGCTGTCGAAAAAGCGGTATTTGATTTTGGTGATGGCAGTCAAAAAGCACCTGCCCAAAGATTAGATGACTTTGTGAATCAAAAAGTCTCCACTACCCTACCTAATACGTCCTATATTCCAGGAATTTATGCTGCTCCAATGCATGAAATACTCCCAGATTTTGTCTACCAACATTTACAAAAAGGAGTTCAAGAATTTGGTCGTAAAATGAAAGGCTATTATACCAACGAAGCCGTAGTTATTGGTACAGAAAGTCGGACCAGTTCGCCAATAAGAATTCCAAGAAACAAGGATACTTATATGCACGATGAAATAGCAGGCTTATTTCCTTGTGGGGAAGGCGCAGGTTTTGCTGGTGGTATTATTTCGGCAGCCCTTGACGGACAGAATGTGGCTAAAGCGGTTAGACGATTTCTGAAATAGTTATTTCCTTTGGAAAACAAAACGAAAATTGCATTTTTTTGTCAGCCTTCAGATTTATAATACTGCTCACCTCAAATTCAACGTCTTAAAGCTGACTTCTCGTTTTATTATACAAAACCGACTACCAAAAAATAAACTATATTCTCAAAAATACCGTTTTGATAACTATCCAATCAATTATTTTAAAAAATCATCAATTATAAGTAGTTGATATTCATTATTCTTCGTCGATAGGAAAAGTTAGTTTATATAAAAATATCTTTAATTTATAGGAAAAGTTGGAATAACTATTATAAATTTGTATTTTTAACATAAATTGTTTTATTAATACTTATTCAGACTAAGAAGGATTAGAGATAAAAGTTAATAAGCGAAAAAGATCTAAACCATTTTTATCGCTTTACTAAACGGCAAACATTTGAGAAATATGAAGACATTTTGGATAGCGTTAATTTCCTCTTCCCTAAGTGCTATTTTTGCAGTGGGCTTATATAGAATGATTGAACAACCCAAAGAAGTGGTTGTCAGAGAGACTATTCCTGCAAAATATACCAATTATACAGATAAATTATTGTCAGAAAATCGACAACGAAAATTTGTCTCTTCCTCCCCTACCAACTTTATTGCAGCGGCTAACAAAGCTACTCCTGCCGTTGTGAATATTAAATCATCTAAGGGTGGAGATTATTTTTGGGAAAGCTTGAGTGCCTCTACAGGATCAGGTGTAATTATCTCTCCAAATGGCTACATCGTCACGAACAATCACGTTATAGAGGAAGGTAAAGTCTTTAGAGTTACCTTATTTGATAAACGAGAATACAATGCCAAATTAGTCGGGACTGACCCTTCTACGGACTTAGCATTACTTAAGATTAATAGTGCAGACTTACCCTTTTTACCTTTCGGAAATTCAGACTCTTTGCAAACTGGAGAATGGGTCTTAGCCGTTGGTAATCCATTCAACTTAGAATCGACTGTAACAGCAGGAATTGTGAGTGCAAAAGGTCGAAATATCCATATTTTAGAAGACGCCTATTCTATAGAATCTTTTATTCAAACGGATGCTGCCGTCAACCCTGGAAATAGTGGTGGTGCCTTGGTCAATACCAATGGTGAACTCATCGGAATCAATACCGCAATTATTACACGATCAGGTAAATATGAAGGATATTCCTTTGCTGTACCCGCTGATTTGGTCCGAAAAGTAATTAGAGATATCAGAGATTTTGGAGTTGTTCAAAGAGGCATCTTAGGCATCAGTATCGCAGCAGTAACTGATAATACTGCCAAAAGATTGAAGCTGAAAGATGTAAAAGGTGTATTAATTACGGCAGTAACTGCGGGAGGTGGTGCGGACGATGCAGGAATGGAAAAAGATGATGTGGTTATCTCTATTAATAGTGTAGAAACTAAGTCAATGCCTGAACTACAAGAACAGGTCGCCCGTTATCGACCTGGCAATAAAATAAAAGTTGGATTTATCAGAGAAGGCGTGAGAAAAACTTCAACGATTGTCCTCAAAAATAGAGGAAATACGACCGAGTTAGTCAATGCTAGAAAAGGTAAAGTGTTAGAAGATTTAGGTTTTGAACTAAGAAACTTAACCCGTGCCGAACAGAAAAGACTTGAAACCACTGGCGTATATGTCAAGAGTATCTATAAGAATAGTCTAATTGAAGAGACCAATATGGAACTTGGATTTATCATTACAACCATCAATGATAGAGATGTAGAAAATATTGATGAGGTAGTAGAGGCCTTAGCTGATAAAGATGGTCTAGTAATGCTTGGTGGAGTTTATGAGGAATATGACGGAGAGTATTATTATGAGTTTAGAAAATAGACTGAATTAACCGTTCATTTGTAATTAATCATCATTTTCACCAATAGGAGAAAAGGCGACTTGAGTCGCCTATACTTGCTTCACTGCATCTATTTTTTTCAGCGTACGTCGAATTTGGCTAGTGTGTCGATCTACGTGCTTGTTGAAAAAAGAAAGCATGTTAGAAAGGGTCATTTTCCCTGTTAATGGATGCTTATAAACGTCCATTCCATATAATTCACTTGGCAAGGATTCAAGATACGCTTTCATTTCCTGTCTTTGCTGTTTCCATTGTTTGGCAACATCCCAGAAAGTCAGATTTGTCAATAATGCCTCTCCGCTTACACCTTCAGGCGCTTTGATTTTAATTGGACTTGACATCGACATATTGAGCGCCATAGCTCGCATATTCGACAGGACACCTGCTTTTTCTAGCTCTGGATTAAAGCTCAATTTCTTCTTGATGTAAAGAATTCCCCCCTCCTCTGCTTTCATCAAATGCTGCATGATTTGTAACACTGACCAAGCATTTTCGTTGGGTTGTTCATTCAATTTAGCATCACTATAATGCTGTAAATCTCGCAATAATAGAATCAATTTTTGATCTAGATTCTTTAAATGTATTTTTGATTTTTTATCCATAAACTTTAATTTCCTGTTCAGAACCGCCTATTTCATTACTTCTATACTTTTGATGATTAATAATTGGTACGCTAAACATTCGCCAAAATACAATTTTATTTCAAAATAGCTTTAAATCCATAGAATTCCCTTTCTAAATATAAAATTTTATTTCATATATCAATAAATCACGCTAGAATTTGTGTTGTAAAATAGAAATGCCCATTGATTAGCTTGTTCCTCGATAATTTTTGAAGTGGGCTTTCCTGCTCCGTGCCCTGCATCCATAGCAATACTTATTAAAACTGGCTGATCTCCTTTGTGTGCATGCTGTAATTCTGCCGCAAATTTAAAGGAATGAGCAGGTACTACTCGATCATCATGGTCGCCTGTCGTTACCATCGTTGCAGGATATGCTACCCCGTCTTTTAAGTTGTGCAATGGAGAATAACCTAATAAATTATCGAAATGCTCAGCCTCATCACTTGAACCATATTCTACTGCCCATGCATACCCAATGGTAAACTTATGATACCGCAACATATCCAAAACCCCAACGGCAGGAAAAGCCACTGCAAACAATTCTGGCCTTTGGGTCATACACGCTCCCACTAAAAGGCCACCATTTGATCCACCTGCAATGGCTAGTTTTTCCGATCTGGTATACTTTTCTTGAATCAAATATTCACCTGCGGCGATGAAATCATCAAATACATTTTGCTTATTGTGCAACATGCCGCCTTGATGCCACTCTTCACCATATTCTCCACCACCTCTTAAATTGGGCATCGCAAAAACTCCATTATTTTCTAATAATATGAATCTAGAAGCACTAAAAGAGGGTGTTAAATTGACATTGAACCCACCATAGCCATAAAGGAAAGTTGGGTTACTACCATCCAATACTAATCCTTTTTTATGAACTAAAAACATCGATACTTTTGTACCGTCTTTACTCTTATAGTAAACTTGTTTTTCAATGTATTGCGAGGCATCAAATTTTAAATCCATTTGAAAAAATGGCTTAGAAATGCCCGTTTCTACCTCGTAAATAAAAATACTCCCCGGGTAAATAAAAGAAGTGAACGAATAAAAAATTTCTTTGACGGTCTCTTTTTCAGAAAAGCCGATTACTGTTCCTAGTCCTGGTAATTCGATTTCTTTTTCCAAATTCCCTTTGTAATCGTATTGATAAATTTTGCTAGTTGCATTTTTTAAATATTCTGCAAATAATTTACCCCCTCCTTTAGATACGCCTTGTAGCAAATCTGTTGATTCGGGGATGACTTCTTTCCAGTTTTCTACCGCAGGATTGGATAAATCAATCTCTACCAAACGATACTTTGGTGCAGCTACATCTGTATGGACTAGTAGCTTATTTTTTGAATGTCGAACTACACTAAATTTATGCTCATAACCTGAAAATATCTTCACAAAATCAGTACCCTCTTTTGACAAATCCTTGTAGAATAATTCATAGCCATGCGTACCCAAAGCTGCGTACATGATTAAGAACTTTTCGTCTTCGGTGATGGTCACATAATGGTTGGGTTCTGGCTTATTGGCATCTCGAAAAATCAATTTATCAGTCGATTGTTCCGTTCCTAATTCATGATAATAAACGGAATGGAAAACGTTTTTACCACTTAACTCCTCTCCTTCTTTGGCTGGTGGAAATCGACTATAGAAAAATCCATTTTTGTACCACGCAGCTCCAGAAAATTTCACCCATTGCACCACATCTTCTAACTTATTACCCGTTGCCACTTCCATCAGATGAATCTCTTGCCAATCAGATCCAGCTTGTGATTGGGCATAAGCCAAATATTGATTATTCTTAGAAGCACCCAAAATAGTAATCGCAACGGTTCCTTTCTCTGATAATTTGTTAGGATCAATAAAAACGGTAGGTGTGCCATCCAAACCTTTTTGACGATAAATGACAGCTTGATTTTGTAAGCCTTCATTTTTGTAAAAAAAGTAATAGTCTCCAACTTTCAGCGGACTGAATACCTTCGGAAAGTCGAATAATTCACTGTATCGACTAGCAATTGCATCCCGATATGGAATTTGCGCAAGATATGCTTCGGTGGTTTTATTCTGCTCTTTCACCCATGCTTCTACCTCAGGCGCTCGATCATCTTCTAACCATCTATATGGATCTTGGATAATAGTTCCGTGGTAATCATCAACTTGATCGCCTCGTTTTGTGATTGGGTAGGCTACTTTAATTTTATTATTTTTTATCACTATTCGTTTTTTTCGTGTCCTTTGTGCTATTTTTTATCAATAATTTTTTAGCTCAGAATTTGTAAATCTCCGATATTGCTCTAGCTTTGCGACGCATCCCTAAAATGCAATTTATAAACCTATTCACACTTTATTTCGGGGCTTTCTTGTTAGTAATTATCTATTAACGAGTTGTAAAAGGTCATTTTGCAAAATACCCCTCGCTAAAACCCCTTTACAAAGACAATCATGTGTTTAGGTTCAAAGTGAAGAAGGAGCAGCTACGCATAACCCTCCATGCGTAGTTGCATTTCACGAAAGTTTAAGAATATCTGAACTATTTAATAAGACCACTCCAGCTTTTTCCATTGCTTTGAAAGCTTTTTCTGCACTTTTTTCTTCCTCATTCCAAGCTGCACAGCCATCTTTTACTACAAAAGTTTTAAAATCTAAGCTTATTGCCATTAAAGCAGATTTTTTGACACCTCCATTTGTCGCTAACCCCATGATGAATAAATTTTCTATTCCATTGGCTAGCAAATATTCGGTTAAGCCTGTATCTCTTCTTTTGGCAACGTCATAAAAACAATTATCATCATCTATACTCACCTCTGTTCCTTGTTCAACAATATGGGTAATTTTTTCCTTTGTCAAGGAAGGATGAAAATGTGCCCCAAAGGTCTCTTTTACACAATGAAAAGGCATTAACATTTGCTCCAAACCGTCTATGGTCATGGTTTTTCCAATGTGCCTCCACGGATGATTGCCAGCAAAACTAATATGGTTGGCAGGATGCCAATCTTTGACTGCGATTACGTGTTTAAATTGGTCCATCAAGTCATTGGCTACAGGAATCACTTGATCCCCATTTGGTACTTCTTTAGCACCTCCTGGACAATAATCTATTTGTAAGTTTATCAGAACTAATGCACTGTTTTTCAATATTTTATGTTTTTGCATCGACGGCTTTGGCTGTCGGTAATTTCTATAAAAAAAACACTATGATGAAAATTATGGGTATCTTTTTATATAACAAATATTTTTCCTATTTCTAGCAAAAAGAAAGAGGTGCTTACAAAGTACCGCTTTCTGCGAGCCCCATAGAAAGCGGTGCTTTGTAAGCACCTCTTTCTTTAAGTCAAAAAAACAATGACCCACAGTTTTCACCAGAGTGCCAAAAAAAATAATATTTTCAATATTAAACTAATTTCCTACCACTTTTGAACCCGAGCCAATCCCTCCGAAAAATCTCGAACATCTAAAAAATTCGGCGGAATCGCGATTTCTCCTTTTTGATTAATAAATCCAATTCCTTCCCGAAAAGCTACTCTTGATAAGCCTTCTTCGAAATTCCAGATTAAACCAAAATGAGCAGGAGTTAATTCGTTGCCATTGCTATCTAAATAACCATATAAATAACCAACTCGATAACCAGCAACTCCTTCAGAGAACGTGTCTATTTGATCATAAGTTCTCTTAGTCAAGGTATTCCCAGCGGTATCTACCAAACTAAACTTTCCATCTGTTTCTGTAATCCACTTATCATCATTAGCCGAGAATAATTGGTTATAATTAGGAGGCACCACAAACGCTCCTTTCTTATTGATTAGACCATATAATTTATCGGTCTTTGCGGCCGCAAAACCATTCACAAAATCCGAACAATTCTTGAAGGAGTTATTGATAATAGTTTCCCCATTTTTATCCAAGTAAACATAAGTATCTTTCAATTTTGCTCTAATCAATCCTTCGACTAAATCACTTACTCTTCGATATTTGATCGGAATTATTACCTCACCATTTTCGTCAATCAATCCATATTTGCTGGCTAATTTTACCTTGGCTAAACCGTTTTTAAACGCATAGGCTTTTTGATAAATAGCTTTGACTTTTTCTACCCCATTCTTATCTATAAACCCATAATTTATACTTGCTCTAAAAACTGCTAAACCTTCCGAAAAATCAGCTATTTCGTCATAAGTTGATGGAATAATTTCCTCACCCTGCTTATTTATAAAGCCCATTTTATTATCAAAGGTCTGTACTCTTGCCAGTCCTTCTTTAAATGCCCAGGCTGATTTATACGAAAGTGGAATTTTGACAGCCCCTTTGTTGTCAATAAAACCCCATTTATTACCTTTTCTCACAGCTGCCAATCCTTCGTGGAAATTTCGATTGTCATCAAATTCGGCAGGAATGATGGTGCTACCATTTTTATCAATATATCCCCATTTATTTTCAGTAGGAAAATAGTCCCCGTCAGATTTTATAGGTAGGCGATTGCTATCTAAGGCATCTATTTGGCAAGACCATTGACAAATACTCAGGAGTAAACAAATTAAAACTAATCGGCAATTCATACGGCTAAATTAAAGGATAATTTCGATTTTTACCACCAAAGATATTATATTTGGTTTTTTTATAATTTTGATAAATTTATTACGGTCATTTCTCTTTTCAAACCGTATTAATTTACGGGGTTAGATAGAAAGTCAAGATATGTTAAAAATTAAATAATTTTTCCATACATAAATTTCTTATAATCAACAAAAACTACATTGATTTTATAGGTAATTTCAGGTTTTCAATCACTCTTTACATCAATCAAATAATTAACTTAAAAATTCAACCTAAGACATGTTAAATCTTTCCGTACTTTTAGAAAGTAGTGCTCGCCAAAATCCAACAAAAAAGGCATTTACCTTTATGGACACTACTTTAAATTTTGCTCAAATTAATGGTGCTGCTAATCAAGTGGCCAACGGTTTAAGAGCTAAAGGCATCCAGCCTGGTGATAAAGTAGCTTTGAGTTGTTTTAACTTACCATATTTCCCTATTATTTATTTTGGTATTTTAAAGGCAGGTGCAGTTGTAGTTCCTTTGAGTGTACTTTTGAAAAAAGATGAAATCGCTTACCACCTAAAAGATAGTGACGCTAAGGCTTATTTCTGTTTTGTCGGTAATGCTGATTTACCAATGGGACAAATGGGTGTTGCAGGATTTAATGAAGCGACAGATTGTGAGCACTTTTTCATGATTATGCCAAAGCCAGAGATGCCTTCGGCTATTGAAGGTACCGAAACATTAGGTTCTTTGATGGCTGGCCAATCTCCAGTTGGTGATGCTGCTAGAACAAGTCCTAACGATACAGCTGTTATTATCTATACTTCAGGTACAACGGGTCGTCCAAAGGGTGCAGAATTATCTCACTCTAACTTGATGATGAATACGATGCTTTCAGCAGATTTGGGCGAATTGACTAGTGATGACAATGTATTAATTGTACTTCCGCTATTCCATATTTTTGCTATGACTTGTTGTATGAATGCAGCAGTTTATAGAAGCGCACACTCTGTATTATTACCAAGGTTTGATGCTGAAGCAGTCTTTGGTTTGATGCAGAAACATAAAATTAGTGTATTCGCAGGTGTTCCAACTATGTACTGGGGATTAGTCAACTATAAGGAAGATAAGTTCGATTATGATGCAATCTCTGAGAACTTGAAAATCTGTATGGCAGGTGGAGCTTCTTTACCAGTTCAAGTATTACACGATTTCGAAAAGCGTTTTAATGTTGAAATTTTAGAAGGCTATGGTATGTCTGAAGGTTCTCCTGTGGTGACTTTTAATTTCAAGGGAGGAGATAATGTACCAGGATCAATTGGGAAACCTCTATGGGGGGTCGAAGTAAAGCTAATGCGAGAGGATGGTACAGAAGCACCAATAGGTGAAAAAGGTGAATTATGGTACCGAGGTCACAACGTGATGAAAGGATATTATAAGCGACCTGAAGCTAATGCGAAGACTATAACGGATGGTTGGTTGCATTCGGGAGATGTAGCAGTAAAAGATGAAAAAGGAAGATTCTATATCGTTGATAGAACGAAGGATATGATTATCCGTGGTGGGCTAAATGTATACCCAAGAGAAGTGGAAGAGGTGATGATTAAGCACGAAGCAGTTTCTTTGGTGGCGGTTACTGGTGTTCCTGATCCTAAAATGGGTGAAGAGATTAAGGCTTATGTCGTTTTAGCTGATGGTGTAAGTGCTACGCCATCTGAGTTAATTGCGTATACAAGAGATCATTTGGCAGGGTATAAATACCCACGTCAAGTAGAAATCATTGATGCTTTACCAATGAGTGCAACGGGTAAAATCTTAAAGAAGGAATTGCGTAAAATGGAGGCTGAAAAGAATAAAGAGCCACAAGATTTGACTAAAATTGAAGGTATCGGACCTAAGATTGCAGAAGTTTTAGCTACTGCTGGTATTACTAATTACGGTCAATTGGCTGGTACGGATAAAGAACGGGTGAAAGAAATTTTAGCTGAGGCTGGTTCTAAATTTGCTAGCCATGATCCTACTACTTGGGGCGATCAGGCTCAATTGGCTGCTGAGGGTAAATGGGACCAATTAAAGAAATGGCAGGATATTTTAGACGGCGGTAAAGTTGTTTAAATGCTTGCAGCTTATCGGGGTCATCTTTTGGGTGACCCCGATTTTTTTTTGATTTTCCACACGGATCTAGATGTTGTTTTTTAACACGGAAATTTTTTAACACGGAATTAGATGTTGAACTAGACGTTGACTTTCCACACAGATTTCTTTTTCCACACGGATTACTAGGTCTTGTTTTTTAACACGGAATTTTTTTGACACGGAATTAGATGTTGAACTAGATATTGACTTTCCACACAGATTTCTTTTTCCACACGGATTACTAGATGTTGTTTTTTAACACGGATTTTTTTTAACACGGAATTAGATGATGACTTAGACGTTGACTTTCCACTCGGATTGCTTTTTACTCACAGATTGCTAGACGTTGTTTTTAACACGGATTGCTAGACTTTATTTTTCCACACGGAATTAGATATGACATAGACGTTGAATTTCCACTCGAATTGCTTTTTCCTCACAGATTGTTAGACGTTGTTTTTTAACACGGAATTAGATGATGAACTAAACGTTGACTTTCCACTCGGATTGCTTTTTACACTCGGATTTTTAGACATTGAATTATGACACGGAATAAAATACTGAACTATACGCTAGCTTAGTTTTTTGTCAACGACTGGTTCCGTGTTAAAAAATTTCCGTGTTACAAATCACGCTATTTTCCCTTAAAACCGATAGTTTCCATAGATCTGATCGCTTCACTTTTTTAATTACTAGCATACTTCTCTTCAATCGCTTTTAGGCCCTCTGCTATTTTTTCTTTGGACAACCATGTTTTTCCTACCATCACACCTTCTATTTTTTGAGCATTTTCTATAGCTAAAAGTGGGTTTCCGTTTAACAGAACTAGATCGGCTGCTGCTCCTTTTTCAATCGTTCCATATTTGCCTTTTGCGTTGAAGAATTTCGCTGGGTTGACTGTTCCTGATTGTAGCAATTTGAATAAGGGTAGACCACATGCTCTTAGGGTGATTAACTCATGGTGGAGAGAAAAACCTGGTACATTGTACACTTGAGGTGCATCCGACCCTAGTAGAAAATTGACGCCTGCCTTATCCATTTTTCGGATAATATTTTGGCGTAGCGTAATATATCTTTCCCACTTTTTGGCATCGTAGGTATCTTCATTGATTAATTTAGTTTTGCTTTGTCGCCAAGTGTATAAGGTCTTTGGAGACATATATTTCATTTCTGGCTCGTTGCCTAGTTCTTCAGGAAGCGTTGGGGAAAACCATCTTGAAAAGAGGGTTTGAGTCGTGACCACTCCTACTCCATTGGCGATGGTTTTTGCTACCAAATCATCAATCAATGCTTTGTCGGCTAAGTCCGTGAAATCATAACCAAAAAAACCATTCTTGGTCGGATCAACATTGGCAGATGCTGGGACTAAACCTTCCAAGTAGCCATCTAAATGGTCGATTGTTTTGTATTTTGCTTCCAACGCTCTATTAATACCTACTTCTACTGGAACATGTCCTGCATAAGGAATACCTACTTCATTGGCGGTCTTTTCAACCTCATCCCAAACTTCTATTTTTATTCCTGGATGAATTTTTAAAAAATCGTAGCCATCTTTTTGGTATTGAGTGACTTTTGTTCTTGCTTCTTCTGGTGTGGTAATACTATTCCCATTTAAAGAAGGACTAGAAGTATAGATTCTTGGTCCAAGTATTTCACCTTTTGCTACTTTTTCTCTTAGTTCTAAATGATAGGGATTGCCCAACATTCCACGAATATTGGTGATGCCTTGAGACAGGTATAGGAATAATGTTTCTCTGACCAAATTATCATCCCCTTCTTCTGCGACTGGTATATGCGCATGCATTTCTGTTAAACCAGGCATTAAAAACTTACCTGTACCATCAATGATTTGAGTACCTTCTGCTAGTTCCTCATTTCCAATATCTATTATTTTTCCATCTTCAATCAGTACTGTTTTATTGGACCATATCATATTGCCTGTCATTGGCAACACGGATACGTTGGTGATCGCATACTTTGTGTTTCCTTTTAAATTTGATTTGGAAACAGGTGAGATTTTACAACTAACTTGAAGGAAGATTGCTAAAAAAAGAAACTGCATGAAGTGCTTAGTGAATGTGGGCATTAGTTTAGTCTTTATCTTGTTCTTAAAATAAAATGAATTTAAATTTATTTTTATTAAATATTATATTTTAAATTATAATGGCATCAACTTTGCATATTACTTAATATCCAGTAATTTAAAAACATAATTGACATGAACGAAAATCAAGAAAACGTTTTAAAAGTAATCGGTATCTGCTTACTCTATTTATTTACTGCTTTATAATTTTCTTTTTCCAATTTCCTAGTATTTACTCAATATAAATTTCTCCATAACTACTTCTTGATCGAACCTCATCCTTACAACATACATTCCTTGTGTTGAGGCATTTAACCTAATATCAATTATTTCTTCTTTAAAATATTGTGCTCTTTTCTCTTCATATATCCTTCGTCCAATTGGGTCAAATATAGCGATTTCCACAAACTGATTTGCATTTGCATTCAAGCTCATTCTAAATACCCCATTATTTGGATTGGGAAAGATTTTAAGTTGGTGTACTGGCTCGTATCGGACTGTAGGAATATTCGTGATTTGATTATTCAAAGCTACATCAAATCTAAAATTAGCAGCCTTATCAAAACACAGATCTGTTATTTTATTAGGATCAATCGAAGCATCACGATTAGAAGTCAATGTGCTTCCACTCGCTAAAGTCGCAATATCTTCTTCCTCCAAATTTTTATACAAAACAAAATGAACATGGGCGGCACTTGAACTTCCTTCATTTCCAACTTTTGCCACCCAATCCCCTTCTGACAATATTGTTCCTGCTGAAATATCAGGGTTTAGCTGACTAAAATGGCACGCTCGATAAACAAAACTTGGATCTTCAGTAGATTGGACTACAATATAATTTCCACAGCCACTGGTACAAGTAGGGTTTCCACAGTCGTTATTGAAACAAGCATCTTTGGTAAACAAAACTTTTCCAGCCATAGGTGAGAAAAAGTACATCCCACAATCTGAGTTTCCACCATTGATAAAATTCCAATCTTGAGCAAAACAATTATCGCCTGAATGATGCCACCGCCCACTACTTTGCCAATAATGGTCGTTGAGAAAAAACCAAGTATTAACGACATCCTCTTGGGTAATTAAAATGCCCTCCTCCTGATTTTGCCAAGTACTGGGTACATGGAAATCACTATCAGCAAAAAGGGAAGGATTGTAAAATGGCCAATATAAATGGGTTAATTCTTGATCTAATTTGAACCTAGGATTGGTCGCTGTAAAAATAGAAAATGGTTTTTCAGTTATAGATTCATAAGCTTCTCCTAATTGAAAAATAATAGCCTTTATCAAACAACTATCTGAATTAATTGAAGGGACTATCCAATCGTAAACAAAATTTGGATTTGGACTAGAAGATTGATAAATCACTTCCCAATTTCGCCCATTATCTTTGGAAAATTGCAATTCTTTACCTGAAATTACGCCTGTAACATTAGCCTTAATATTCATTATAATACCTGCTTCTAAAGCTTCTCCACTATTGGGGCTAACCAACTGAATACTAGGCGGTTCGGAAGGTTCGAAGCCTGACACACAGACATCTAAATTCCATGAAGTAGGTTTGCTACCAACCCCTGTAAAATCATAAATTCTAATAAAATAATTAGTGCCTACTTCTAAGTTATTTAAAGCTAAATTTTCTACCGCTCCATCCCCTCCTCCTTCATCAATACATGCAACAAATGCACCTTCGCAAGCATTCCCTTTGCGTACTTCAATTACGGCATCCATCCCACTTGATGGGTTGACGGATATTTGATGGAAGGTCGAATCCGCTTGGAAAGAAAACCAAATATCCTGTATCAAAGCACTATTGCAATTCGCTGCGGGTAAAGATTGGGTCGCATTAACCATCGTAGCATTGAAAAAACAACCTCCATTAGCTGCATCTAAAGAAATAGCCTGTTGGCAATCATCATTTGCAGGCTGTGCGAGTAGTGAAAACTGGAAAATGAATATTATTGATAAAATAAAAAAGAAACGCATTTGTATAGTTTTGAAAGGTCATCTGGTATAATACCTACTCATTGATACTTTTCGAGGGTAAACTAAGAAATCCTTATCAAAAAAATACTATTTTTAGAGGGTTTAGCCTATGGTTAACATTATTTTTTCTGCTTTGTCTGCTAGTTGGTAAAATTTGGACAGATAATTGATTTTTCTTATGATTAGAAATATTATATTTGTTTATGGGAGTTGGAAATAAATAATTTACCCAAATTTTAGGAAGTTAGTTTTTCTTTAGACAAGGCAAAAAACGCAGGCATAGCCTTAGCTATGGCGAGTATTTTTAACGCAGTATAAAGGAAAAATAACGAGTAAAATGGGTAGAGTATATTTTTCCAAGTCCCTCAATCATTCAAACACTATGAAAATTAAAAAAAATCAACAAAAATTTCTACTTCTACCGTTTACCTTTCTCACTAATCTACCGTAACAATATCTGTCAATAATTCAACTTCCCCCAAAGGCCGAAATAATTGAAACTTTGAAATACTCAGCAATAGTTGGTTCAAGGTCATTTTTCTTGGGTTACCCCTCAGAAAAATATTAATACCAAATTGACAACCATTGATCTCGAACTATCAAATAAATTTTAAAGAGATAAAAATTGTAGAACCGTAATTTGAATAATGAGAAGATTCACTATTTTTTTAATGCTTTTATGGAGCATTTCTGCCGCGGGACAGGAATATCAAATGGGTGCAAGCCTAACCCTGATAAATGACTGTGGTGGATTTTTTACAGATAGTGGTGGTCGAACAGGGAACTATGACAATAGAGAAAATTTCACAACAGTAATTTGTAAAGATCCAAGAGAAGGGACGCATGTCCGACTTACCTTTTCAAAAATTGACTTAGCTGAAGGTGATAAATTATGCTTATTTGATGGAAACTCGGCTACTACCGATTCACTAATATGCATCGAATCTTTCTTTAATGGAATTCCTATAATAGTTCAAGCCACAGCTGCGAATCCTACGGGCTGTTTAACTGCCCAATTTACAAGTAATTCTACAGGAAATAGCAATGGCTGGGAGGCAATTCTAGATTGTGTGCCTTCTTGTCAATTAATCAAAGCAGCTATTACAAGCACTATTCCTGCGACTAATCCAAACGATAATAATTACATAGATATTTGTGTCGGTGAAACCATCATTTTTAATGGAGAGGGTCAATACCCACAGAATAATTTAGTTTACGAGCAAAGCAATTCCAATAGTATTTTTGAATGGGATTTTGGAGATGGCACCTTTGCTAATGGGAAAAGTGTAAGCCATACTTTTGAAAAAGGAGGTGGCTATAGAGTGACCTTAAAAGTGACGGACCAATTTGGCTGTACGAATAGCAATTTCGCTCAACAAAGAGTACGAGTCGCCACTAAACCTAGTTTTAAAATAGGAGATTTACCGCCAACGGCTTGCATTGGTGACTCTATTATTTTGTCCACTAAGGCTGCTACTACTCCAGACGATGTTGCTGTTGCTATTTGTAATCAAGAAGGGTCTTTCCTATTCAATGGTGTACGTTCTGACTCTTTGGCTTTACCTGATGGGAATGGTGCATCCTACAAAACTAGTATCCGATTCACAGATTTTGATTCAGACCAAGTCTTGACGGATATTAATGACTTGATGTCTATTTGTGTAAACATGGAACATTCTTGGCTTCATGATATGGAAATTAGTATCACTTGCCCAAGTGGGAATACCGTTTTATTACAAAACCAAGAAGTCATTAATAAAGAGGTCTATTTAGGTAGTCCTGTCGATAATGATGGAGTTACCCCAATGTCAGGAAGAGGGGCAGAATATTGTTGGACACCAACTTCAGTGAATGGTACAATTACAGAGTTTGCTAATAAAAATGATAATACGAGTGCTAATGATACCTACAATTTACCTGCTGGCAATTTTGAATCGTTTGAAGATTTAGAAGACCTCTTAGGCTGTCCTCTAAATGGTGATTGGATTATCACGGTAACTGATTTATGGGAACAGGATAATGGATGGATCTTTTCGTGGAGTATGGATATCAATCCTGATTTATATCCTGACCTAGAAACTTTTCAGCCAGAAATAATAGATTTTTCTTGGCAAACTAGCCCTGATTTCATTAGTACTAATGATGATTTAGTGATTGCTCAACCTGTAAATGTAGGAGAGGTTGATTACAGATTATTCGCTACGGATAATTTTGGCTGCCAACATGATACGGTTATTCAAATAAAGGTACTGCCAAGCAATGACCCAGCCTGTTTAAATTGTGAAAAAGGACTATTAAAAACGGACCAAACAACAATCTGTATAGGAGAAGCAGTGAATCTAGATCAATTCATTGAACCTACTGCTTTAGGAACAAAATATACCGTAAACGAACCCAATAAAACGTTTTCCTTCACCTCCAATCCACCCACGAATCCCTATGAAAACCCTATGCAAATAAGCAATGTGGTGAATCCTGAGATTAGACCTGATGGAAGTAATTTGCTTTCCGTTTGCATTGATTTGGAAGCAGAATGTAACTCTGACCTAAATATTACCTTAATCTCTCCCAATGGTGTTTTTCTAAACTTGTCTTCTGATAATGGCGGTTGTGGAAAAGGTTATCTCAATACTTGTTTTACTGCGGATGCTGATACTTCGATAGTCATTGGGGAGAAAAAAACTTTTAATGGTAATTATTTACCCGAAGAACCTTTTAGCAAATTAGCTGGCTCTCAGATTAATGGTCAGTGGATACTTCAACTTTCAGATGAAATTGGGAACGACGAAAACCTATTAAAGAGTTGGTCGATGACTTTTTTGTCTCCTGATGGAGGTACATTTTCATGGACACCAACGGATGATTTGACTTGTACGGATTGCTTTGATCCT
>CALDTJ010000034.1 GCA_937924145.1 uncultured Saprospiraceae bacterium | reverse complement strand
CCGATTGATTTGATATAAATTTTCCCGATTAGGCGTATGTTCATCAGGCACCAACAAAATCAAATAATCTCTCGCTCGACTCACTGCAACATTCAAAATATTTTGTCGATTCAAAAACATATTTGGGCTTTTGCTAATATTCAACGGTGGATTTAATAAATTGATAATTATATCACATTCATCGCCTTGGAAACTATGGATTGTCCCACAACTAATTTTTAATTTAGGTCGAAAAATATGCTGTGCGGCAATCACCTTATCCACTAACATTGCTTGTGCTTTATAAGGACAAATCACCCCGATATTCCAACCTTTCTCTGTTGGGTTTTCTTTGATATTATTATCATAAATCTGTTGAGCTAAATATTGTACAATTTCAGCCGTCAGTAAGGCAGAATAAATATGATAATGACTAGAATTGAGTCGTTGTGGGCGCAATAAAGTTTCCAATTTAATAACTGGAAAACGAATAATATTAACGTCTTTTAAAGAGAGCTTTTCAATTTTTAAAGGGCGTCTATCTTTAGGCAAACGATGATGTCTCAGTTTTCCATCATAGGCTAAATGACTATAAATGTAGCCTAAGGTCGCAATACTTCGATATTGAGTAATCAGATTATGAACGGGAAAAGGGTGGGGTTCAAGTTGCTTTTGCTGTAACTCCGGGTCAAAGCTTTGCAAATTTACCATCGTATAAATATTCTGTCCTTTCCACTCTTCTGCAAACACTATCGGCTCAATTTGAAAAGGGTCTCCTGCGATAATAATTTCTGCTTTGGGTTGTTGGTGAATGATATAAGTAATCATCGCCAAACTAATCATCGATGCCTCATCCACCAAAATAATATCCCAATCCATGTTTTTTAACTGATACTCCCAACGCCCCGAATTAAATCCATCATAAGGGAAACGAGTAGCAGTTGTTACTGCACAAAAATGACGTTTATCGCTAATGTCAAAAGTACCATCTCGTAGTAGGCCAGCATTTTCCACCACACTATCCCCGGAAGTACCGAATCGGTATAACCAAAAGGGCGTATCGGGCAATAAATCCAATACTTTTCTCACTAAAACATCCGCTGATTTATTGGTTGGCGTAAGTACTAAAATTTTTAGTTGTTTACTCCCCAACATGGATGGCATAATTTCTTCTTTGGCTAAATAAGTTGTTTTTCCAGTTCCTGGTGGGCCAAAAATAAATCGAATATTTTTAGGTAATAAAGTCTTTAGGTTATCCTCCTCTTGGAATGGCAGGGCATGAAATGCTTTTAACAATTCTTCTAAGGTAAAGATGGTATTTTGCACTTCTAAAACAGCCCCTCTAATTTTTTTAAAATCAATTCCTGCAATTTCTTCTGGTGATTTTAATTTTGCTCGTAAAGAAAAATCCTTGATGCTTACCACCTCGACCGCTAAAGTTCTACGTTCATTTTCCAACTGTATTTTTAACTGAATATCCCCCATATTTTCAATAGTCATAGGAATATATCGAATAGGTTTCCGCAGGGTGATGGTCTTCGCCGTTCCTTTTTCTTTTTCTACTTTTTCAAAGAAAATACTAATACTCTTATCTTTATCCGTCCTATCGAAAGCTAGTAAATATTCTAACTCTAATAAGGCTTTAAACCAAGCAAATGAGTACATTGGAGCCACTTTGATAATGGCTTTTAGTTGCTCTACTTTCATTAATTCTGCAATCTGGTCTTGCAACTCGTTTTCTAATTTTTGACGCAATTCCTTTTGTTTCTCCAGTAATTCTTCGGAAGATAAAAAAGCAGGATTAAACTCATCTGTATCTTTTGGAACAACAGGTTTTGGAGTACGTTTTTTACTTTTTCGGTCAACTTTTTCTTTTATCTGTTCTTCCTTTTTGACTTGCCATTGTTGAAATTTCAATAAATCTTCTAATTGCATCCCCTTTTGAAGTAATTGCTGTCCTAATTGAATAGCTTTACGTTCTTCTGGTGTTAAAATTTCTAGCCGTTCTTCTGGTGACTCTTTAAACAATAGTTCGACTAAAGGGTGGTCAAAATTCGCATTATAATCGGGGTATAATTGACCTTTTTTCAAGTTTTTCACACTTGTCATATCACCGACCTGATTCAATATCCAATCGTAACTTTTTAACAATTTCAACCAAAAAGCATCAGTCGTTACTTCCTGTGTATCTTGCCATTCGTATCTATAAATTGCTTTTAGTGGAAGGTCTTTTTGAGTAGCTAAAATTTTCGTTAAAACCTGCCATAATAAAATAGATTCCGACTGATCAAAATATTCTTTATTCAAAAAATCAATTAATCCATCAATGCCAAAATCTACTATTTCCTCCCACATAGGATAGCTTGCACCTGGCGTTTTTTGCTGCATCAGTTGCTTTTTTTCCGACTCTTCTAGGGTATCATCCATAGGTAGGAATCGAGGTAGAGTAGCAACCTCCATTTTTTCAAAAAAACCGATTACTTTTTTTCTACCTAATGCCGTTATCAAATCTTCATAAAGGGTCTCTACGGGTAACCAAAGGATGTCTTCGTTTCCAGCAAAAAATTCGCTTAAAAGGTCATTTTCAAAATATACTTGATTGGGACAAGCTGCGATAATACTACCATCTTCACTAGATACCACTTGCAAAATAGGCAAAGTACTGAGTTGATTTTCTAGCGTCTTCGCCTCCTCTACATTACACTGCCAATAGTGAGTAATAATTTTTTCTAACTCTTCTAAAGAAGGTAAAATATCTTCCTTTGCTTTTTGCGCATTGATAAATTTTGGTAAAATGTAATGCTCTAATTCATCCCGTAAAATAGGCGTACTTAGACCTAAACTTTCTAAAAAACTAATGGCTAATTCCTGCTCGACAATGGTCTTTTTAATCGTTGGATAATCGGTTTTTAATTGGGTTGGAATATAAGCATTGGGTGTTCCATCTTCTAAATTGAAAGGAGTAACCATTTTCCCATTTTCCAGCCGAATAATTGGCTTTTGTTTCGCCAATGCTTTGTTTCCTGACCAAAGCGACCGATGATTTTGCAATAATTGGGTATAGAAATAAATCAGCCATTCATCGTTTTGGTTTTGCAAAAAATCTTCCTCCATTAGTCGCAAGGCAGCGTCCCAGTTTAGTATCGGCGATACCGTCCTCTCGACTAAATTTTCCGTTAATAACTGTAGAATAAATTGCCCTAAATTGGATTGTATAGACAAATCTGGAAAAATCCATTCGGCAGATTCATTTTTTACCAAAGTACTAAGTCGATTTTTTTTCAATAGTATTTGCAGCGATTGGCTTTCTGCAAAAAAAGCATTTTCCAAAGCAACGTATCCATCCTTGACAGGAAAAATTGCTTGTTTAGATTGACTTAAAAAAGTATGTACTTGCTGATAAAAAGGTAAGAAAAACTGTCCTGTCTCCCCTTTAAAGAGAGCAGCATCAATCGGTAATAATTGATAAAAATCGGTTGTCAATAAGCCCAAATCCTTGATAATTGGTAAACTTTGCATAGCCAAAATTGCCAGCTTTTGTATAAGGGCTTTATTCCATGTTTCATCTAATTTTATACCTTCCCGACTATCTGTTAACAAAAAAGGGGCATGAATTAGGAATTGTAAATTGGTGGTTACTCTAGTTGGGAAAAAACAATGTGCCGCAAAGTTTTTAGCACTTACAAACTTGTCCTCACTGTTCTGCAAAAAGACTAGGCTATACTTCAATTGAGCGTTTTTTTCGACTTGCTCA
>CALDTJ010000033.1 GCA_937924145.1 uncultured Saprospiraceae bacterium | reverse complement strand
AAAATAAGTCATTTTTTCAAAAATGGCGAAATTTTAGTTAAATTTGACGCAATAATTTTAAATATAATTTTATTATTTGTTGAATTTCGTCTTTTAATTTGGCACAAACCTACAAATCGTTAATCTCTGTAGTTTTCAGATAGTTAGATTTATAAATAACTATTATTGTAAAAAAGGTGCATATATACCTAAAAATATAATGCTTTAGTAGCTACTCCAATAATTAAATTTAAAGTAAAAAAGGCAAGTTTGATAGAGAAAGGTAATGGAATTTACTAAATTGTTCATATTTGGCATTTTTTCTTGAATTAGACTCCAAAACAAAGATAATTTTGAAAAAATAATAACCTTTGGTATAACACTTAATATCAGTAAAAATAAGCAACAATGAAAAATCAACCAAAACCAATCATCAGCCACCCAACCGACGGCCGTTCCTACAAAATAGGCGCAAAAGAAAATACCGAAGTGATCTTCAAAGCAGATGGCGAAGAAGTAGCCAACAAATATGCGATTACCGAATGGTGGATGGAGGCAGGCGGCCCCGGTCCAGCCCCTCATGTACACGATAACAACAACGAACTGATCTATGTCCTCCAAGGCCCTGTAGCAGTCCTAGTGGGAGAAAAATGGGAAACCTTAGAAAAGGGCGGTTTAGTCGTTATTCCTGCTGGCACTCAACATACTTTTAAGAACGATTCTGACCAACGAGTGGGCATTTTGAATATTTTTATGGATGCAGCTTATGAGGCGATGATGCCACAGATTATGAAAATGTATGCAGATAAATAACTATTTGTCTAATAAATTCCTTCATTGATAGGATTAATTTTCTAAAGTATTTAAAATTTTGGAAATAGATATTCGATAAGAAATTCTTCCTCAATTTTTGATGGTAAGGTCAGAAATTAAGGGAGCCATAACGTCAACTACAAATTTTCCAAAATGAAACAACTAACAATCTTCTTTTGGTTGATGCTAGGCATCAGTAATCTATGGTCACAGAACGGATTGAAAGCAGACTATTATGATGGAAGGCATTTCGAACGGTATGTGGCAACTCAATACGTTGAAAAAATAGATTTTTATTGGAATAGAACGCCTCCTGTTGAAGGCATTAATCCCCACCTCTGTTCTGTTCGCTATATAGGTCAATTGAAATCTCCTAAAACTGGTATTTATACATTTTCAGCTAGAGTGGATGACGGTATTCGCGTTTGGGTAGATGGTAAACAAATTATTGATAACTGGCAGTTGAATGATGTTGGTTATTCAAAAGGAGAAATAGAACTGATAGCGGATTCGGTTTATACGCTAAAAGTCGAATATTTTAATGCGCTTTTGGAGGCAGAACTTCGATTACTTTGGGAAATACCAGCAGAAGAAAAGGAAGAGCCCGAAGAAGAAAAAAGTTGGTGGGATAGCTGGTGGGGGAGTAGTAAGGAGCAAAAACTAGTCGTAATTCCTGCTGAGTATTTTGCACCACCGATTGCAGAAAAAGAAACAACTATTCCAGTACCTGAGCCACCAATTGTGGTTAAATCAGAACCAAAACCTCAGCCTAAACCTAAACGGACAGTTAAACCTCAGCCAGTGGCGAAACCGCCAAAAGAGTTAGTGGTGAATACTTTTCAAAAATACATTCCTAAAAGTGTAGAATTTAATCAAGCGAAGTCGAAAATACTACCAGTCTCTTATGCAGAATTAGATAAACTGGCTGACTTTTTAGTAAAGCATCCCAATCATAAAGTGCGTATTGAAGGGCACACGGATAATATAGGCGACGAGGATAAAAACTTCGAGTTATCTGAGCGCCGAGCTTATGCCGTGGCTGCTTATTTGGTAAAAAAAGGCGTACCTTCTAAGCAATTAGACGCTAAAGGGTTTGGAGGATCTAGACCTTTAGTTGTATCTAAGGATAAGAAATATAATCCAGAGAATCGGCGAGTTGCTTTTATTATCCAATGATAGCTATTTGATTTATGGTCATAATTGCTGATAATTGTTTCTAATGGATTAACCATATCAGATAAATAGTAAAGTAATGACTAAAGATAAAATAGCGGACACCGTCCAATTAAAAGTAGATGTCTCTGGACAGGGAACTCCTATCTTATTGCTACATGGATTTCCAGATTCTAGAAAAATGTGGCAAAAAATTACGCCTTATTTTACCCAAAATAATTACCAAGTTATCGCCCCTGATATGCGGGGTTATGGAGATTCTCCCATGCCCACCGAAAAGCGTGCTTATAAGGTAGATTTGATTGTGGCAGATCTTGTTGAGCTACTAAAAGCGAATAATATTACCCAACCAGTTTATGTAATGGGGCATGATTGGGGGGCTGTGATTGCATGGTGTTTTGCTTTGGCACATCCTGAATTAGTTCATAAAATGGTGGCAATTGCTGTTGGACATCCTAAAGCTTATGCGTGGGCAGGCTGGGAACAAAAAACTAAAGGATTGTATGTACTCGGATTCCAGTTTGCAGGCTTGGCAGAATATTTTTTAAGAAAAAATAACTTTCACCGATTGCGCCAATGGGGCAAACAACATCCCGATATCGAAGAAAGTATTCAAAATATGTCTCGATCAGGCAGATTAACCGCTGGTTTAAATTACTATAGGAGTAATCTCATATCTGCTTTTACTAATCCTTGGCCCAACTGTAAAGTTCCTGTTTTGGGAATTTTAGGGGCGAATGATTCGTTATTGGCAGAAGATCAAATGACGGATTCTGAAAAATATATGGACGGAGAATGGACCTATATTCGATTGGAGAATGTCGGTCATTGGATTCCTTTGGAGCAGCCTCAGGAGTTGTTTGTTTTAGTGGATGAGTGGTTGGCTACAGATTAATTATGCATTTAGACTTTGACGGTTACGCATTAAAAATCATCAATTTTCTTCAATAACTGCCCGAGAAATAGCAAAAAGGTGATCCCCAATTCGTTCTAAAGAAGAGGACAAATTATGATAAATCAATTCGCTGTGTACATTATATTCTTGGTGAGTAGATTTTTCTTGACTTTCCTTTCTCATTAAATCATGCTGGTCATTAATTTGCTTTTCTATTTGTAAAGCATTTGTTATGCCCTGAGCATTTTCAGGTGACATAGTGAGATTTTCATTCATTATTTTAAAAGACGTATTGATTAAGTCTAATTGATTATTGAGGTGCGTTCGTTGTTGTTGATTGAACCATATTTTATCGGTCCTTTTTCGCTCAATGGTTTCTGCCATTTGATGGAAAATATTGGCAATTCGTTCCAATTCACTACAACTATCTATGAGTCCTTTAATTTTGAAAGCTGTTTTAGAGGTGACATCCTCTTTAGAAATTTTGATCAGGTACTCCGTTAATTCTAAATTTATCCGATTGGTGATTTTCTCATATTTTTGAATTTTGCCCATCATTTCTTCGGGTTCATTCGGATTGATAGAGAAAAGCATAGTGCTGATGAACCCAGACATTCGACTGGTTACCTCTCCAAAATGAGCTACTTTTTTTTGCACTTCAATAATGGACAATTCTGAAACAGAAACCAACGAGGCTAAATAATCCAACCGATTAATTTCGTCTTCCTCACCTCTCGATTTAACCGTCTTAGTTGCCAAATTGACCAGCCATGGAACTAAACCAATAAATATCAATGCATTCAGAATATTAAAAACAGTATGGAATGCAGATAATGCTAACGGCACATTTTGGGTTTCGGTATAAGCGGAATTGGTATAGATCGTTTGTTGTAAAACACTATCCAAACATTCTAAAAACCAAGGTAAGATTAGAAACATCCAACAGACACCGAGGATATTGAATAAACTGTGAATCCTAGCTGCTCGTTTTGCAAAAACATTGCCTACCAAGGCGGCTATTTCTGCGGTTACGGTTGTCCCAATATTCTGACCTAAAACCATTGTAGCCGCTACTTCTAAGGGTATCCAACCATTGGCAGACATGACTAAGGTAAGTGCCATAGCCGCACTAGAAGATTGTACGATGACGGTGGTGATTGCTCCAAAAAGGATAAAAATGATGCCCGATAGAAAGCCCCAATTGGCAAAGGAAGATAAAAAAGCCAGTGTTTCAGAGTCTTCTTGTAAGGTAGGAATGGCTTCTTTTAAAAATTGTAAACCTAAAAAGAGCATAGCAAAGCCAATCAAAAAATCTCCCCAAAATCTAATTTTCCCTCTTTTGATAAAAAGGAGCGGGACTGCAATGGCAAAAATAGGAATAGATAAGATGTGTAATTTGACTTGAAAGCCCAAGACAGAAATAATCCAGCCTGTAATAGTTGTCCCGATATTGGCACCTAAAATTAAGCCCGCAGCTTCTACTAGCGATAATAAACCTGCGTTGACGAAGCTGACCGTCATGACCGTAGTCGCAGAAGAAGATTGCACAAAAGCAGTGACCAAGAAACCAGAAAGCGCACCCAGAAAGCGATTGCGAGTCATGATAGACAACACTTTTCTGAGCTGGACACCTCCTGCTTTCTGAATACCCTCACTCATTATTTTCATTCCATAAATGAAAAAGGCAAGCGCACCTAGTATTTGTAATATGTCACCTATTGTGTTTATCATTTTTTACTGTAGTCTACAAAATTGCAAATCCGCTATTTGAGTAGTCAGTCAAGTTGATAGTGTCGGCAATATTTTATCAAAAGATACCGACAGTATTAACTGGACTGACTACTAAGACCAAACCCAAATTTCTTCTCCATTTAACGCTCGGATAAAAAAGACTAAAGCAATACTAATCACTAATCCGAAAAAGACTTTACCTAAATCTCTACCCAAATCACCCATCGTTTCTCTGCCTACTTTTCCAGAAAGGTTATATCGTAAAGCAATTTCTCTACCAGCCAACAAACCTAAAAATACCCAAGTGGTACTCATCGGGATGTTATTCAATTCCTTGAAAAATAATAACAAGAATCCAAAAGTTAAATCAATAAAAGTGGCGGAACGAATATCTGTAGTATTCGATTTGGCTTTGACAATAGACTGAATGGCACCACCTTTAGAATAGAAGATGTATGCCAACATTGCCAATAATATGACGAGAGAAATCACAAGTGTTTGGAAACTAACTGCTCGTGGTAGATAGACATATATATTGGCAAAATCTTGTGCTAACCATTGCGTCCAAAGAAAACCAGTTGATGCCCATTGAGCAATGGTCCAATTGCGTTTACTTGCCGAAGACATTTCAGAGTTAGCAAACTGTTTTTCTAAGCTTTTAGTGATAAAAACATATAAGATAATAGCGGTGACAAAAGCTACTAAATAACCTGACATGGATTTTACAACCATATCATACAGTCCTTTTGGTTGGAAAAAAGTTAAGACCAAAAAAGAAGTACTAACAGGAATACCAATTCTAGTAACGACTAAAAGGACTAATGGCGGAAGGACATAAGCCCACCCAAAATTATCAATATTGATTGGCTCTGGGTATTTGGGATTATCTAAACTAAATCCTTTATCGGCATCCCCAATCAATCGGCCGTAAGAAACATCTCCGCCGTTTTGCACCCAGCCATAGACCAGCGTGGCGGTCAATATCGTGCCTGCAAAAAGCCACAAAACGTACCAAGGTCGTTTTTCATTAGAGGCGAGGAAAGTACCTAGAGTTTGAATAACGTCGTTTCCGACAACGGAGTAAGCGGCGAGGATAAATCCTAACCACATAATAATCATTGGATCCATGAACTAAGTTGGTGTTTGTTATTTTTTCTCAAAAAAATAGTTAATTGGTTATTAGTTGATGACCATTATTGGCATTTGCCTTACAATGGACAAGTTAATAGGTACAAAAAAAGGGAAGTACTAAAATCGCAAAACATCATTTAAGCTTTAGTACTTCCCTTTTTAGTTAGGGGCAATTTGTATGCTCTATTTTTACCCCACTATTCGAATGTAAAATTCTATATTTAGTTTGAACTGAATGTTAAGTCGAAATTAATGCTAAGTTAACAAATGAACCTGTACACCCGCTGATCTTTTTTTCAAATTCTCTAGCACTTTATGCGAAATATTGAACTTATGCAGGAGAGCATATTAAAAAATTTGTCTAAACAGCTTATAAATTGTATTCTTGAGATTCAAAAAATAAAGTATACAAATTATGATAAAGGAAAAATTTGATCTAACAGGCAAAGTCGCTATCATCACAGGTGCATCAAAAGGAATTGGGGAGTCTATGGCAAGGGGCATGGCAGAATTTGGCGCAACCGTAGTCGTGAGCAGTAGAAAACAAGCAGCCGTAGATGAAGTGGCTAAACAATTTCAATCAGAAGGTTTAGCAGCAATAGGCATAGAATGTCATGTAGGCAATGCGGAACATCGACAAGCGTTGGTAAAAAAAGTAATAGAAAAATATGGTCGGATTGATATTTTGATTAATAATGCAGGAACGAATCCGTATTATGGCCCCATTCAAAGGATGCCGATGGCCGCCTATCAAAAAACGATGGATGTCAATGTAAATTCAGCCATAGAATTGAGCAATTTAGTACAGCCTTTTATGAAGGCACAAGGTGGTGGCAGTATCATTCACATTAGTTCGATTGAAGGGCTGCATCCATCAAAAATGATGACGGCCTACAATATTAGTAAAACTGCATTGATTATGCTAGGCAAAAACCAAGCAATAGAATGGGGCAAGCACAATATTCGAGTGAATATGATCTGTCCAGGGTATGTGCGTACTAAATTGAGTGAGGCACTATTAGCGGATGATGCTACCAAGGAAAGATTAGAAAAAAATTGTGCGCTAGGACGGTATGCGACACCTGATGAAATGGCAGGAATGGCGGTCTTTTTAGCGTCTGATGCCAGTTCTTATATGACGGGTTCGACGATAGTGAACGATGGTGGGTTATTGCATGCACCGTTGTTTTAGTTAAAACTGGTGCCAGCTTTTCAAAAGCTAGCACCAGTTAAAGCACTATTTTTAGAAAAAAAGAAAAAAAGCCTTCAAAGGAATGTTATCTTTTAAAGGCTTTTGTATTAAACATAAATCAACTATGAAATTTACTGCTCTTATTTTTTAGTTTCCAGCAGCACAACTTTCCTTCTGAGCCATTAACGCCTCAGCATCCGCAATCGTAAGGGTAGTACCATCTTCTAATTCAATATCTAATGGAAACGCTAACATTGGTCGTTCTTCTGCATCAGGATTTTCTGATTTCCAAGTACGGATAGCAGCCTTCATAGTCATTCTATCAGCAAATTCAGTAGTTGTTCCATCAGGGAAGGCAATGCTAACAGGGAAAACAAGTTTAAAACATCTATCTCCTCTTTTGTGATCTTTTTTACCATTTCTTCTACAACCTCTTTTCAATTCCTTTAATTCATCAGCAGAATTAACAGTAATCAATTCCCCTTCTTGAGAAACAACGTCTAATGGAAATGCTAAACTTGGCTTTTCTTCTGCCTCAGGATTTGCTTCTTTCCAAGCCTTGATTGTTGAACGAAGTGTTTCATAATCTTCTAAAGCGTTAGAAGAACCATCTGGGAAAGTAATAGAGATTGGGAAAACAAATTCGTAGCAACCCGTTCTGCCAACATTCCCAGAGCGTTCTACTGCCTCGACACTTTCATTGACAAAGTTTTGGACAGTTTCTTCTGATAAAATACTTTCTTTATCACAAGAAGTTAATAGGGTAGAAAAAATCGCTAATGCAAATACAAAACTAATTTTGAAAATACGGTTAATCATGGTTTTAAAGTTTTTAAACAGTCAAATAATTAAAAATGTGATTACATGATTATAAGTCGGACATTCAAGGGTTGTACTCATTTTTTAATAATTATTTTTAAAAAAAATTTAATACCTCGTTTTTAGTACAAAAAAGTATACAGTTATTTTCTACCACAGAAGGCATAAAAGGTCACAAAAGCGCTATATTAATAAGTCTTTTGGTAACTATTCACTAACTAGATTTACCACTCCTATTTTCTGCCATTTAGCTATTTAAGTTCATTTAGAACACGACTTAAATGGACTTAAATAGTACCTAAATGGTAAAAAATAAGTCTAATTAGTTATGTTGCTGAATAGTTACGTCTTTTGCGATATTTTATGTTTTTTATGGTGAAAGAAAAATTATACAAAGTGTCGAAGTTATCGCTCAAAAATGTCAATGTTATTGCTCGAAAAAACTTTATGAACTTTATATTACAACCTTGTAAAAGTTTACAAAAAAAAACTAAGTTTTGTCAAAGTCTAGCCTGCCCGAATGCTCAGGCGGGCGGGCTTAGCAAACTATGTGCTCTATGTGAAAAAAACTATGTGACTCGTATGTTTATGTGGTAATCCTAATATAGTTTTGAACTTCAGTTCCATACGCACTTTATGATAGAAATCAGAGGGGGTAGTTACAAATAAAAATAGAAGAAAGAAGTAATGATTCAGTAATCTATTAACAAGGTTCTTTAGACTTAATTAATACCGCTTGTTAATGACCCGTTAAATCACAAAGGACTGACAATGTGCATAGATCATTTCATCCCAATTTACCGTATATTTGTTAGGAACAATTTTTGCTTGAAAGAAATATAAATTAATAAAATATGCAATTCATAAAATTATCATTATTAGTATTGGGAATGTTTTTTTTGGGAACTACTTCCATCCAAGCACAAACCAGAGCTGCAACGGCTGAAACTACGACCGAAGTAGCAACGACTCCAAAGACCATCAAGGTAAAAGTAAAAGGGGTAGGTTGTGCCAGAGATTTGCAAGCAATTTCTACCAGTGTAGCAAAAGTAGATGGAGTCAGTATATGTGAAACTTTGAAAAAAGGTGCTACAACTACTTTTTCAGTAACCTATAATCCATCGATAGCTACTGAGAAAGCGATTTATTCCGCTGTAGAAGACACGCCAGGTTGTAGCAATCAAACAGCTAGACCTTACAAAGTGAAAATGTAACACAACTTTCTAAGTTGTGAAAATTGGTGCAACTCCGACATAAAATTAAATTTCCTAATGAGGTATTTTATCTTTATTATAGTTTGTCTACTGCCATTTTTTGCGTACTCGCAGAAAGTTACAGGAAAAGTAGTAAACGAAGACAAAGAATCCTTAATTGGAGCGAATGTTTACTGGGCAGGCACAACCATTGGCACAACAACCGAGGTCGATGGTTCTTTTCAACTTTCCGCAGAGGGAATAACTTCAAAACTGCTAGTCGCCAGTTACGTAGGTTATGAAACAGATACTTTAGCAGTAAACTCTAATTCAGCAATAACTTTCCAATTAAAAGCATCCAATACACTAGATCAAGTGACCGTCTCAGGTCAACAGGATGCGATCATTATTTCCAATATCAAGGCGATCAAAAGTGAACAAATCACTCAGACCAGTTTGCGGCAAGCAGCTTGTTGTGATTTGGCAGGGTGTTTTGGTGGACAATCGTCTGTTACGCCTCAAACGACCAATGTGGTAACCAATGCCAAAGAGTTAAGGATATTGGGCTTGTCGGGCGTTTATAATCAAGTACTTATTGATGGATTTCCCTTGATGAAGGGATTGTCTTATACTTACGGAATTAGTAGTATCCCAGGGACTTTGGTAGAAAATATTTTTATTGCCAAAGGCGCCAATAGTGTCCTGCAAGGCTATGAAAGTATTAGTGGACAAATTAATGTTCAGACCATCAATCCAAGGACTGCCGATAAATTATTGGTCAATGGATATGTCAATAGTTTTATGGAAAAGCATTTCAATGTAAACTATGCTTTTAAGAAAGGAGAGTGGAACAGTGTAGCGAGTTTTGGAACTGTCCAACCTGCCAAAAAAGTAGACGGAGATGATGATACCTTTTTAGATTTACCCTTATTGACTCGATATACTTTTAGTAATAAATGGACTTATGGAAATCCAGTCGAATGGGGTTGGAATAGTCAAATAAACCTTCGATATATCAACGAAGAACGAGTTGGTGGACAAACCAATTTTGATCCAGTAGCTGATGAAGGAAGTTCGCTAGTATATGGTCAAACAGTAAAATTGAATCAACCTGAAATGTCCGTAAAAACGGGCTATAGATGGGATGATATTCACAATTTGACGGCTTTTGCGGCAGGTTTTTATCAAGATCAGAATGCCTATTTTGGTCTAACCAAATACGACGCTACCCAATTTTATTTTTATGGAAATTTGCAATATGAATTGACTTATAAAGAAAAGCATACTTTAAAAACTGGGTTTAGTTATCGCTACTCCAATTTAGAGGAAGACCTAACTTTTACCACCGATTTGTTGAGCAGAAACTATGCAGGCAATTATCAACTAAAAGAAAAAATACCAGGTTTCTTTGCGGAGAATACATTGTATTTATTAGAAGATAAGTTGACTTGGATGGTTGGTGTAAGGGGAGACGACCACAATCAATTTGGCTTTAATCTAACTCCAAGGACCTTATTGAAATATTCTTTTTCTCCAGAAACAGTAATTCGAGCAAATTTTGGAACAGGTTGGAGAACGGTGAATTTATTTAGTGAGAATATTGGCTTATTGGTCAGTTCTAGAGATATACTAATTGCGGATGATTTAGCACCCGAAAAGGCGTTAAATTATGGCGTCAACTTTACCCATAAATTTGAAGGCTTAGAAAATGGAGGCGTCTTAAGTTTGGATTATTACCGAACGGATTTCCAAAATCAGCTATTCCCAGATTATGATACGAATCCACAGCAAGCGATTGTTAAAAACTTCGAAGGGGAGAGTGTGAGTAATGGTTTTCAAGCTGAAATAGCTCTGCATTTTGACGAACTATTTAATTGGAAAGTAGGCTATACCTATTTAGATGTCTATCGAAGAATTGATGGGGAAAAACAACAATTACCTTTCAATTCCAAACATAAAGTTCTTTCTAATTTTAATTACCAGCCGTTATCTAAAAAGTACCATTTCGATGCTACTTTTCATTTTCATGGCACTCAAAGATTACCAAATACCGAACAGAATCCTGTAGCATTTCAGCGACCTGATTTTTCCAAACCTTATACGCTTGTGAACGCACAATTTACCTATAATTTAAAGCGATTGGAGCTTTATACAGGCGTAGAAAATATCTTTAACTTCCGACAGAATCGAGCGATTTTGAGTTGGGAGAATCCATTTAGTCCTTATTTTGATACTTCTTCCGTTTGGGGGCCTACTCGTGGGCGTGAATTTTACTTAGGCTTTCGGTATCGGATTGTGGAGTAGCTCCAGAAAGCGATGCTTTAATAGCATCTCTTTCTTTCTTTCTTTCTTTCTTTCTTTCTTTCTTTCTGAGTACAAAGAAGGAGGTGCTTGCAAAGCACCGCCTTCTTGGGATTACTCCAACCCTTGCTTAACAATTTTTCTCACCAACCGACCATATTTCACAATAAATCCCATCTTGCAAATCAGATACGTCCTATCTTCACGTTTACTTACCTTTGTTAAAAAAGTCATTCAAAAAGAGAGACCATGCTTAAAAAAATCGTTTTCGGAATTCTAGGTTTATTAGTTTTTGGACTAATTGGGTTATTTGCATTGGTGAATTTTTCCTCTCCCAGACCCCAACTAGCATTTGACGATCCTTACCATACAGAACGAGCGGTATTGCAAGCCAAAGAATATGCTGTAGCAGCAGGTACTCCTTGGGCAACGGATGCAGCCATAGCCGTATTAGAAAATGGTGGCAATGCGGTAGATGCGGCGGTCGCAGGTGTGTTAATGTTAAATGTAACTTTCGGAGAGGCAGCAGGTTTTCCAGGCGTTGCACCCGTCATGATGTATGATGCGCAAACGCAAGAAGTCAAAAGTTATGTTGGCGCAGGAACTGCCCCTAAAAAGGCAACGATTGAATTATTTAAAGAAAGAGGGCATAACAAAGTGCCCGATTTTAATATCCTATCTCAATTGATACCTGCCTCGCCAGATGTCTTGATTCGATTATTGCAGGAACATGGAACAAAGTCTTTTTCAGAGTTGATTGAACCAGCCATCAAGCGAGCCAGAGAAGGCTTTCCTATTCATCATACGATGGCGAAAAACCTCAATTTATCTCTAGTAGAAAGATTAGGCTATAGTTTTTTATTACCAACAGCAGCAGAGGTTTATTTTGATAATAAATGGTGGTTGCCTTTACAGAAAAAAGACCATTTCAAAAGACCTAAATTAGCCAATACTTTTGAAGAATTGGCAAAGGCAGAACAACAAGCTCTAGCAAACGGAGCGAATAGAAAGGCCGCATTAGCCGCAGTAAGGGATTATTTTTATAAAGGTCCAATTGCCGAAAAAATTACTAAACTGCATCAAGAGAAAGATGGTTTAATTACGGCAGAAGATTTAGCCAATTATCAAAGTGGTTGGGAAGAACCGCTGATCGGCCATTTTGAAGAATACACGATATACACCAATGGCACTTGGTCCCAAGGCATTGTTTTACCAATGGCATTACAATTATTGGAAGGAGTTGACCTAAAAGCGATGGGGCACAATTCCGCAGATTATGTCCATACCTTAGCCCAAGCAATAGACTTGACGATGGCAGATCGACAAGTATACGTAGGAGATGCTACTTTCGGAAATGTACCCATTAATACCTTACTCAATAAAAATTTTGCGAGTGAAAGGCGAGCAAAAATTGAAGAAACTGCCTTTCAAAAAATGCCTGCACCGGGAAATTTAGAAGGTAGTCCAGCAATGGAAATAGAAGAAGTAAAAACCACAAGGAGTTCAAAAGAACCAAAAAATATGCTAAAAGCGGGCGATGATACCAGTCAAATAGTCGTTGTGGACAAAGATGGAAATGCAGTAGCTATTACACCGAGTGATTTCCCAATGTCTCCGATGGTGCCTAATACAGGTTTGACAATGGGCATTAGAATGACCCAATTTTCGCTGAATCCAAATCATGCCAATCATTTAGCCCCAGGCAAGCGTCCAAGAATTACTCCACACGCAGCTATAGTCTTCAAAAATGGAGAATTTTTTATGGCTTTCAACACCCCAGGAGGAGATATGCAAGCCCAAGCCTTATTACAAGTTTTCCTAAACATCGCTGTTTTCAAAATGGATATTCAAATGGCTATTAATGCGTTGAGATTGCGCTCGGTCAACTTCCCAAGCTCCTTTGACCCAGAAGATTATCAAGCTGGAATCTTAACCCTAGAGCAAAGTTTATACGATAAAGTATCCGAAGAATTAAAGGAAAGAGACTATCAACTAAAAGCCTATCCAGATTGGGATAATAAATTTAGCGCAGTAGGAGCCATCATAAAATCAGAGGGAAAAATTTCAGCAGGAATTGACCCTAGAGAATCGGGCACTGCAAGAGGAAAGTAAAGTGTGCTAAATCCTAACAGGATTACCACGCTAATTCTATTTTTTAACACGGAAATTTGTAACACGGAATCAGATGTTGACCTAATAATGCGTCAACGCCTAGTTCCGTGTTAATAAAAAATCCGTGTTAAAAAAGTCAACGTCTAATTGTCAACGTCTAGATCCGCGTAGAAAAAAAATCCGTGTGGAAAACGTCAACGCCTAGATCAGTAAATTTATCTATCAGTGGAGAAAATGTCAACGTCAAAATCAGCGTGGAAAAAAAATCCGTGTGGAAAATTGTCAACGTCTAAATCAGTAATTTAAAGCCCCAAAGACTTACCAATAATCTCCTTCATGATCTCAGTAGTCCCACCAAAAATCCGACTAATCCGAGCATTAGCATAAGCCTTAGCAATAGGATATTCCCACATATAACCAGCCCCACCGTGCAACTGCAAACATTGATCAATCACCCGACCGTTCATCTCTGTAAGCCAATATTTTGCCATAGACGCTTTTTCATTGGTCAAAGTGCCCGCATTTAGTTCCATAATACATTCATCAACAAACGTTCTACCGATGGTAATCTCTGTCTGCATTTCTGCCATTTTGAAACGAGAATTTTGGAATTTTCCAATCGGTCTACCAAATGCTTTTCGTTCTTTGACGTATTTCAAAGTGTCTTCAAAAGCCTTCTCAGCCCCTGCAATATTTCCAACTGCAATAGATAATCGCTCTTGTGGTAAGTTGTGCATGAGGTAATAAAATCCTCTACCAACTTCTCCCAGAATATTTTCTTTAGGTACTTTGACATCTCTAAAGAACAACTCGGCAGTATCTTGTGCTTTTAAGCCAATTTTTTCTAAATTTTTCCCTCTTTCAAACCCTTCCATTCCTCTCTCTACTAAAAATAAGGTCACGCCCTTATGACCAGCAGCAACGTCGGTTTTCGCCACCACAACCACTAAATCACTTAAAATACCGTTAGTTATGTAAGTTTTTGAACCATTGAGGATATAATGATCCCCGGCTTCCACAGCAGTGGTAGAGGTGCTAATTAAATCACTACCAGCATCAGGTTCAGTCATGGCAATAGCCGTAATAATCTCACCAGAAACGATGCCAGCCAACCATTTATCTTTTTGAGCTTGCGTAAAATATTTTTCAAAATACGGAGCCATCACATCGTTTTGTAATACGAATCCAGGGCCACTAACGCCATGCTTAATCATTGCCTCCGTCACGATGGCATTATAACGGAAATCTTTCAAGCCCATGCCACCATACTCCTCTGGCATATCCATACAAAGCATGCCCATTGCACCTGCTTTCGTCCAAATATCTCGATCCACAATACCTGCTTTTTCCCATTTTTCTGCATGAGGAACCGCCTCTTTAAGTAAAAAAGCATCAACGGCATCTTTGAACATTTTATGTTCTTCTGTTAAAATATTATCTCGCATTTTTTAATAGAATGTTGAATGATTAAAATTTTACTAATTAAGAATATATTGTCAACATCTAAATCCGTAAATTTATTTATCTGCGGGGATTTTTTACCCCACGGATAGATAAATTTACGGATCTAGGCTTTGATTTCTATCTTATTTCGTCAAAATTAGTATTTTGATACTAAAACTGCAATCTAATACTTTAATTTTAAAAAAATACTATGCTATCCCTTTTCTGACATCAACTTGACCTCTTTTTCTACATCCTCATCGAAATTACCTTCCGCCTGTTGTTGATTGCCATAAAATGCTTTGCATTCAGCAACCATTTGTTCAAAAGGAAATTCGTCAAAAGTGCCATGATCTTTTAAGTATTCCATGTGCTGATTTCCCGATACATCGAAGGGGTGATAGATGCTATCTTCCGTCCCATCAAATTCGAGTGGCTTTAAGCCAAATTTTGTACACAACTCAATATTAAAAGCAGGCGTAGCTTTAACCCATTTTCCATGTAAGAAAACGGAGGTATAACCATGCCATATAAAAATATCAGTTTTCATGGATTGGCGCATCTTCTCTGTAGACAGATGATTGCGGACATCTGCAAAACCTAACTTAGCAGGTACCCCAATCGCTCGACAACAAGCCGTAAATAAGATCGACTTTGGTACACACCACGCTCTACCTGCATTGACTACATCTGATGCTTTGAAGGTTTCTTTTTCAAAACTGTAAGTATATGGATCGTATCGGATAGCGTCCCGAACGGCATAGTATAATTCTATTGTTCTTTCTTCTTTAGATTTTTCAGGGGAACTGTTATTGGCTATAAATTCTTTGACAATTTCATGGTCGTAATCCATAAAAAAAGTAGCAGTTGGTAGGTCTTGTGGCATGTTAAATGATTGAACTGTTTGGAAACTAAAAAAGGGTAACAAGAATGCTTAGTAGATGTTTAGGTATAAACGCTTTAAAGTCACGAAATCCTGACTGTAGAGTAGGATCATTGCGCCTTCAAATTTTCATCTTTCGCCAAAGTTAGAGAAGGTGAGGAATAATGGTAAACTTAGTAATGAGCAAAAGAATAGCTAGGAAATAACTGAGTTATTATTTACTCGTTATTTCAATAAAAGCACTAGAACTTGCTCTATTTTGAATTTCATATTTTCGGTGTGTTAATGAAGAAATGGAAAATAATTGCACCACTAAAATAAGCTATATAATCCCAATAATCCTTGGTGAAATTGGGAACCCATCGGGAAATACCTTCTTCAAAAAGAATTGCAAAGAAAGCGGTGATAACAAATATTTCAAAAAGAGAAAAATGATAGGAAGTCGAACTGAAGTTATTAAAAAATCTATTAGTTATTAAAATCCGTTCTTGCAAGACAAGCCCGAGTAAAATAGGAATAAAAAGAAAAGGGTCTAAATAACTGTCGAAGAAGTCGAAATTCCAGCATAATATTTTTTGAGAAACTTGATGAAGACCAAAAATTAAGACGCAGAATAACCAAATCTTGTTTTTCAAAATGTACATAAGGCAACTTATAAAACAGCCATTACGGCAATTAAAAGCGCAAGAAGTGCAATTGGAGAAATAGCGATCAGGACAATAATTCCAACGACTCGAATAGAAATCTTTGCCAAGGTTAGAGGTATCGAATCTTCCTTGTTTAAGGTTGCTAGCTTATTCCACCATTTATAAGTCTCAGTAGCTTTACCTAGCATCTGATCGCCTATTTTAGGTGTTTTGCTTGCTGAATTATCTGAATCACGCTCTTTCATGTAGTAATTTTAGTTTTTTACACAACGATTCATTAGCCTAATTTGTTTGCTATGAAATTATTGCGTTTAGCAATAGCAATAGAGCTAAAAAGGCATCATTCAGCTTTCTACGTAAGATTGGAATTCAAGTAATCTACAACCCTAGATTAGTGTCCTTCTCCTTCCAATGGTACTTTCATCACCAAATCACAAACTGCTTGTACCGTTGGATTAGCTCTTAATGCTTTGGCCGTTTCTTCTTCAGTGACTTTATAGACCTCTTCTAATTCTCCATAGAGACTCATATAAGCATGCTCTGTTCTGAGTACCTCAGAAAGCGGAGTCACATTAGTAATATCTTCTGGTTGAACCCTTTTTTGTTGGTCAATAGTTGAGACGTTCGATAACCAACTTTGAACATGGTAACAAATCGTATAAATATCATTAGCCATCAAGGTTAATCGACCCGACCCCATTTGATTCGAGACTAAGATTAGCGCACTATCTTTTACTAAGAATTGCCAGTTTTCGTCACCAAACTGCGCACTAACATATTGTCCTTCGTTCGTTCGGGTCCATCGACCATTCTTATAAAGTGGTCTTTCGTTTTCTTCGTAATGTACAATTAGATTAGCGGTCAAATCTGCTGATAATTGGAGGTATGCTCGACTGTCTTCTGAAGGTCCAACTGATAATAAACCCGTATAGTTTTCGAAAAGCGCAGGTAATTCTGGATTAGAAGGATCGTGATTGCCTAGCAATTGAATACTTTTCAGTTGTTCCTGTGGACCAAAAGATAACTTGTATTTACTACCGATCAAAACAGGGTTGATAGTTGGTGGACCTTCTTGTCCCATAACGGTTAAATTACTTGGGATATCAGGCATATTCAGAGCGTCCACATTATTTACTCTCACTAAAATCATTCGACCATTGACTTCAAAAGCATAGTCGGTACTGCCTGCATAAACGGTCGCATTTTGGTAGGTTCCTACTCTTTCATCAACGGTGGGAGGTGGGGGAGAGGTTTTCTGTTCTGATTTACAAGCCAATACTAGTAAAAGGCTAAAAAATGCAATAAGAATTCGCATGGATTTGGTGTTTTTTAATATTTCTCAAAGTGTTTTAGGAACGTGTGAAGCATAAGTTAGAACAAAGGTGAGAAATTATTTTTACTTTAATCGAGATGAGCAAACATCGTTTGTGAACCGCAAAGCGGACGGGATGCAACGCAGGCATAGCATCGCTATGGCGTCCCGATAGCTATCGGGATTTAACGATGAGTAAAGTAAAAAGAAACCTCAAACGGTTATAAGTTATTTTTTACACGCTCCTTGGGAAGCTATTTGGTGTGAAAGTAGGAATTTTTTGTAGAACAAGCTATTTACAACTATATAAAATAAAAAAAGCACACAGAATTTATTCCAGTGTGCCTAGTGGTTCAAGTCATAAGTAATTGATAGTTAAATCGAGTGTATTTTTTCGTTAGGCAAGGCATTTTTTTTGAGAATAGCTTTCGCTCTTTAAGAAAAAAATAACGCAGCATAACGGAAAAAGACGCCGATTTAACTGTC
>CALDTJ010000032.1 GCA_937924145.1 uncultured Saprospiraceae bacterium | reverse complement strand
AAGGTCTAAATTTTCAACACAAAGAAAATTACTATTCAGACTACGATTTTCAACCACTACTGCTCAAACAATTGTCCAAACAAGGCCCATGTTTAGCGGTCGCCAATGTAGATGGAAAAGCAGGAGATGAAATATTTATCGGAGGAGCAAAGAAAGAACCAAGTAAAATTTTTAGCCAGCAAAAGGACGGGACTTACAAAAGTCAAGTTTTGGCAGATTCAGTGAGTGAAGATACCGACGCTGCTTTTTTTGACATTGATAAGGATGGTGATTTAGATTTATATGTGGTCAGTGGTGGAAGTGAATTTACAGTAGATTCTGAGTATTTGAAAGATCGAGTTTATTTGAATGATGGGCTGGGCAACTTTAGTAAAAGTGAAACTTATAGCCCCAAGGAAAGACATAGTGGTTCAGTAGTTCAGACAACCGATTATAAGGATGATCTATGGGTATTTGTAGGAGGTCGAGTCGTACCTAATCAATTTCCTAAAGTACCAGCTAGTTCTTTGATGACCAATCACTATAAAAACCTAGTTCAAAACACAGATAAATTTGCCTATGGACTAAATCAAATTGGATTAGTGACAGATGCCATTTTTTCTGATTTTGACCAAGATGATAACGAAGATTTATTAGTACTGACAGAATGGGGTACGCTTTCAATCTTTAAAAATAGAGATGGGGGTTTTAAGCAATTAGAAGGGGAAGCACTACAAATATTCCTTGGGTCAGATACTACCGATACTATTGTTCCTAAAGGTTTGTGGACTACAATAGTTGAAGGTGATTTTGATAAGGACGGCGATCCAGACTATTTATTAGGCAATCAAGGCGAAAACACCAATTTACAAGCATCGGTTAAAGAACCTCTCTATTTGTACAAAGGAGATTATGACGATAATGGAAGTTTTGACCCTTTAGTTGGCCATACTTACAGTGCAAAAAATGGAGATAGAAAAAACTACCCTTTGCATGCCAGAGACGATGTCGTCAAGCAATTGGTAAAGGTCAAAGATAGGTTAGGGAGCTATGCAGATTTTGGTAACGCGACTTTGTCTGAGGTGTTGCCTGAAAGTGATTTGTCGAAGGATTATTTGACAGTTAATTATTTGAAAAGCAGCTACTTAGAAAATAAAGGGAATGGTAATTTTATCCTTAGACCCTTGCCGAAATTGGCCCAATTAGCACCTATACAAGCTATGTTAGTGGATGATTTTGACGGAGATGGTCATTTGGATGCTTTGCTTTCGGGCAATGATTATGGAGCAGAAAGTACTGGGGGGCAACAAGATGCCTTCAATGGCCTTTACCTCCAAGGAGATGGAGCAGGAAATTTTAAAGCAATTTCTACCGATCACTCGGGGTTTTATGTGCCAGGAGATGGACGGGATATAGTGAAAATGACTAATAAAGATGGAGCATCATGGATTGTGGTTGGTCAAAATTCTGGTGGGCTTAAGACCTTTCGAATTGATCGGTAGCACTTCCGATAGCTATCGGAATCAGGCTGTTCGGTTCAACGGCCTAATTGAGATTCAGAAAATAATCCATACGGACAAGTTGTGCGGTTTTAGATTTATTATTTTTCCGCATAAAATTGTATTAAATAGCTGTCAGCTCTCCGAGGGCTGACAGCTATTTAATCAACTTTATACAGTCAAAAAAGGCACAACTTGTCCGTATGGATTATTTATTTAATTCCAATTAGGCCGTAACACACAAGCTATATTGAAATAATAAAATGAGTAAAAAATACACAAATCATTCTTTTTCCTCTAATTCCAATACTATGCTATTCGGACTTGGATGTCTATGGATGACCCTATTTTTTGCCTGTCAAATGGAGCCAAAAACGCCTGCACTTTTTGAGCGATTACCTGCGGAACACACAGGAATTGATTTCACAAATGAAATTGTAGAAAACGATACGCATAATATTCTAAACTTCACCAATTTATACACAGGATCAGGAGTAGGAATCGGAGATTTTGACAATGATGGTTTACCAGATATATTTTTAGGCGGTTGTTTAGAAAGTAGCCGAATGTATCTCAATCAAGGGGATTTTAAATTTGAGGATGTGACAAATGAGGTGGGAGTCAATACAGATAGATGGGTGACGGGGGTAGCAGTAGTGGATATCAATGCAGATGGTTTGGAGGATGTTTACCTAAGTGTATCTGGCATGGCAGAAGGCACTAAACGAGCCAATTTATTATATGTCAATCAAGGACTTAAAAATGGAGCAATCTCCTTTGAAGAACAAGCGGAAAGTTATGGATTGGCAGATACGGCGCAATGCACCCACGCCAATTTTTTTGACTATGATAAAGATGGTGATTTAGATGTATTTATAGTAGTTAATCCAACGAATTATAAATTGTATAATGTCAATAATATTCGCAGAAAACGAATCAATGGAGAGGCAACTAGTACCGACAAACTCTATCAAAATAACGGCGATGGCACATTTACAGATGTGTCAAGGCAAGCAGGAATATTAATTGAAGGGTATAGTCTAAGTCTGAATGTTAGTGATTTGAATAATGATGATTGGCCAGATGTCTATGTGACCAATGACTTTTTGACCAATGACATAATGTACATTAATAATCAAGATGGTACGTTTACGAATCAAGCTAAAGCAAAACTTAAGCATACAAGTTTTGCGAGTATGGGCGTTGATGTGGCAGACATTAATAATGATGGGCATCCCGAAATCTATGTACTGGATATGTTTCCTGAGGACAATTATCGGCAGAAAATGATTATGGGAGCAGATAACTATGATCGGTTTCAGTATATGCTGAAAATGGATTATGAACCACAATATTCTCGGAACACCATGCAATTGAATAATGGGGATGGGACTTATAGTGAAATTGGTCAGTTATTGGATGTTCATAAAACGGATTGGAGTTGGAGTGCTTTGCTTGCCGACTATGACAATGATGGTTTTCGAGATTTATATGTGACGAACGGTTTTAGAAGGGATTTAGGGAATTTGGACTTTGTCAATTACAGTAATAGTAATGCCTTTGGATCGCCCGAATCTAGGAAAAAAGAACAGTTAAAAGCAATCAAAGAGCAGCCCGGTGCAAAATTAGCCAACTACGTCTTTAAGAACGAAGGAGGGCTAAATTTTACTAAAAAATCAAGGGAGTGGGGAGTAGATGAACCTTCTTATTCCCACGGTGCAGCTTATGCTGATTTGGACAATGATGGTGATTTGGATTTAGTCGTCAATAACGTCAGCCAAGAAGTTTTTGTCTACAAAAATCGAGCAAACGAGTTGAAGGATAATCACTTTTTAAAAATAAAATTAGTAGGTAATCAAAAAAATACGACTGCTTTAGGAGCCAAGGTTTGGGTATATACTGGAGCGCAAATTTTATATGCAGAGCATACGCCTTATAGTGGTTATGAATCGAGTGTTGACAAAACGCTCCACTTTGGGCTTGGGGCAAAAACGACGGTTGATAGTGTGAAAATTTTATTTCCGAAAGGAGAAAAAATGATTGCTAGAAATGTAGAGGTCGATACTACTTTAAGTTTTACTGCTACCAAAGCTAATATAGTTAAAAGTGTTGACAGTCAATTAGTTGTGAAGAATGCTGGACTTGAATTTAAAGAAGTGAAAGAAAAATATCAATTGTTGTACAAGCAAGAAGAAGACTTGCAAGTAGACTTTAAAGCGCAACCATTACTACCACATCAACATTCGCTTTTAGGCCCTGCCATGGCAAAAGGGGATATCAATGGCGATGGATTTGCCGACTTTTTTATCGGTGGTGCTGCTGGCTTTTCGGGGCACTTTTTTTTTCAAAAAGAAAATCAGACTTTTGAAAAAATCCCGCTCCTATTAGATGAAAAACAAGAAGATGTCAATGCGCTATTATTTGATGCAGACGGCGATGAAGATTTAGATTTATATGTAGTGAGTGGAGGAGTGGTCTTCAACAAAAATCGGGCAATTTATCAAGATAGATTATATATCAATGACGGCAAGGGAAATTTTACCAAAAACGAAAAGGCTTTGCCCAAAATGTGGACGAGTACCAAGGCGATTGCAGCAGGGGATTATGACCAAGATGGTGACTTGGACTTGTTCATTGGTGGTCGCATAACTCCTGAAAAGTACCCAATCACCCCTCAAAGTTATTTATTAGAGAATGAAGGCGGTGTTTTTAAAAATATAACTGAAAGTAAAGCTGCAAATTTAGCTGAAATTGGAATGGTCACCGATGCTATTTGGTCGGACTATGACAATGATGAGGACTTAGATTTAGTAGTGGTAGGAGAGTGGATGCCGATCACATTCCTAGAAAACAAGCAAGGCAATTTGAAAACCCGCCTGAATGCCTATGGCGGGCAGGTTGAAAATTCTTCTGGTTGGTGGAATTGTATAAGCGAAGGAGATTTTGATAATGATGGAGATGTAGATTATTTGGCTGGAAATTTAGGGTTAAACAGCAATTATAAAGCAAGTCCAGAAGAACCTGTTTGTTTATATGTCAATGATTATGATAAAAATGGGACGTTGGACCCAGTTTTATGTCAATATATAGATGGTGTCGAATACCCAGTTCCATCTAGAGATAAATTGGTGAGTCAGATACCTCCGATTAAGGTTCGATTCACGAGTTATCAGAAGTATGCAGAAACTGATTTTGATGGTCTTTTCAAAGGTAGAGAATTGAAGGGTATGCAGGTTTTTGAAAGTCAAACTTTTGCTAATGTTTTTATTGAGAACTTAGGCGAAGGTAATTTTTCGATAAACCCTTTACCCTTGGAAATGCAAATAGCACCAATTAATAAATTTTTGGTAACGGATGTTAACAATGATGGTAATTTAGATGCGCTGGCAGTTGGAAATGCTTATGATACAGAAGTGTCTATTGGAAGATACGATGCTTTTACAGGAGCCATTTTATTGGGCAAAGGCGATAATCAATTTGACGTCTTAAAAGGTAATGTAAGTGGATTTTTAGCGGATAAGGATGCTAAAAGTTTGCTGTCCTTAAAAGTTGGTCAATCAAATCAAGAGATCTATTTAGTAGGTAATAATCTGGATAGTTTACAGATTTTTGAAATAACAAAAAATTAGTATCATTTCAATAGCTTGTGGCTAAGTCCTGCCGGCACTTCAAGTGCTGGCAGGACTACCCCAGTATTAAGTGCAAAATTAGACCAAAAACATATAAATTTTAATAGATGAAAGTATTAGACCGAACGATTCGTATTGGCGACAAACCACAAATTGTAGGGGAGACAGCAGGGTTTAAAAGTAGTTTAAATCAAGTGTCCAACGAAGACAACGTAGCCATTTATGAACTTGAGTTGGCGAGTGATAATCCTACGGAATTGTCTGAGTTGATTGTACAATGGAGATTGCCTTGTACGAATATTAAAGGAGAGTGGAGTACAGGCGCGTTATATGAAAAGCGCCTTCGTGCGGATTGGGAACTAGCTAGTGTAGTCTCTAGAGTCTCTGTAAATGCTCCAGTTTTGACGCTATTTGGTCATGAAGATGAAAATATCGTTACCATTGCTTGTTCAGATGTGGTGAATACATTGGAATTGATGGCACCTGTTCGAGAAGAAGATAATTTTATCTATTGTCAATTGACTTTTTTTACAGAGAAAATGCCCTTGACGACTTCTTATAAAACGCAGATTAGGGTAGACCAAAGGATGTTTCATTTCAGCGAATGTATTGACGATGTAGGTAAATGGTGGGCAGGTTTTGAAAATTTAAAACCTGCCATTGTTCCTGCTGCGGCAAAAGTTCCAATGTATTCAACTTGGTATTCTTATCACCAAAATTTTACGCCTGCACAATTATTACAGGAATGTAGGCAAGCGAAAAAATTAGGTTATGAAGGGATTATAGTGGATGATGGTTGGCAGACTTTGGATGGTGGTAGAGGGTATGATTATACGGGGGATTGGAACCCAGATAGAATAACCGAGACTCGACAATTTGTCAAGACAATACAAGCAATGGATATGAAATGTATGTTTTGGTATTCTGTCCCTTTTTGTGGCAAGAAATCTAAGGCGTATCAGCAATTCAAAGGTAAATTCCTGACAGAAGGACATCCTTGGGCACCTGTTTTTGATCCGCGTTATCCAGAAGTTCGAACTTACTTGATTGAAAAATATGCAAGTGCTTTAATTGATTGGGATTTGGATGGTTTTAAATTAGATTTTATTGATGATTTTAAAACTTATCCTGAGACAGAACTGACTAAGGCGAACGGTCGAGATTATGCCTCGGTGGATGAAGGCGTCTATCGTTTGATGAGTGATGTCATGACTGAATTGAAGAAGATAAAACCAGATGTATTGATCGAGTTTCGACAAAAATACATCGGGCCTGCTATGCGTAGATTTGGAAATATGTTTCGTGCCTTTGATTGTCCGAACGATAGTGTAGGTAATAGAATGAGAACCACTGATGTAAAAATGCTTTGTGGCAATACTGCTGTACACTCCGATATGATTACATGGCATCAAACAGAAACAGTTGAAACAGCAGCTTTGCAATTGACGAATGTTTTATTTGCTGTACCTCAATTGTCTGTCAGGTTAGAAGAGACCTCCGAGGACCACCAGCAGATGATTGCTTTTTACACCAAATACTGGCAAAAGAACAAAGCAATTTTGATGGATGGCGATTTTGTACCTTATAATCCATTGGCTAATTATCCGATTCTTTCAGCATCTGATGATGAAAAAATAATCTTTGGCGTGTACGAAGAAATGGTCGTGGAATTAGATGCAGATTTTGGAAAAATTGATCTAGTCAATGGTAAAATGAGTGAGCAAATAGCTTTCGAATTTTTAGAAGATTACGGCAAGTGTAAGGTGAAAATTTATGATTGTATGGGGAATTTGGATTGGAAAGGAAAGTTGAAATTTGGCGAAGGATTACACGCCTTAGAAGTACCCCCAAATGGGATGATTCGAATTAGAAAGAAAACAAAGTCAACAAAATTAAGAATCGTCAACTAATTATTTATATTTACGTCCTCACAGGATAATGGGAAGTTATCCAGTGAATTTCAATTGTAAGTACTTGGACATAATTAAATTTAATTTTTGACCGAGGAGATTTTTGATTTAGACTAGGCATTTTTTTCAGTAATAGCATAGCTATTGCTGAAAAAAATAACGACGTATAAATTAAAAAGATCCCGTCATAAAATAGAA
>CALDTJ010000031.1 GCA_937924145.1 uncultured Saprospiraceae bacterium | reverse complement strand
TCTCTTTTCACAAAATGGACTCCAGAAATTCTAGCACCATAGCCCATTATTGGCAATTTAGCGACCTCTGCTTTGGCAACGGGTAAGGCCTTGATTTCAGTCAACTCTGCTACGGGATCTAAATATGCTCGGTGATTAGAGATGTATAAATAATTTCCCTCATGAATATTGCCTTTGATTGTCAAATCTATATTCAACACCCAAATCATCCAATGACAACAGGCTTGCCGATGGCTTAGGCCCATATCAATCGTCCAACCTTTAATCCAACCTGTTAATGCTAATCGGGTAACAAAGAAGGCTAAAACAATGATAAATAATGTTAGGCGAATAATGCCTCTTAGAATAGTTAGCATTTTGCTGGGTTAAAAGGTACTTAATTGTATTCGGCGAAGATAGGAAAAATTGTGGGGATGAGGTAATGAGAAGAAGAGGGAATAAGGGAATAAGGTAATGAGATAATGAGAAGAGAAGTTTATGCTATTTTCTGCTAGTCCACTAAAATTTATTATTCCAATAACACCTTATTAACCCTATTCCCTGTAAATTTGTCCCATATTATGAATTTTTAAAAGTTTAAAAAACAAAGTTTTTGTCAAAGTCTAGCTGTGAAAAAATGCTACTGCTCGGTCAACATCAAGTAAAGAAAACTATTGTGAACTATGTTTTTTTACTATGTGACTATGTGGTAATCAACGAGTAGTTTTGAAAATGAAAAAGATAGATAAATTATTACTAACCAGTTTTTTTCCACCTTTTGTGGTGACGTTCTTCATAGCGATCTTCGTGTTGATTATGCAGACACTATGGGTATATATTGACGATATTATCGGGAAAGGGGCAGGCTTAGGAATGATTACGGAGTTTATGTTCTACCTATCTATTTCTCATTTTATTATGGCATTACCGATTGCAGTTTTGATTTCTTCAGTCATGGTCATGGGAAATTTGGCGGAGCATTATGAGCTGTCAAGTATGAAATCTGCGGGTATTTCTTTACCTCGGATCATGCGTCCACTAATGTTTGCTTGTGCAGGAATCGCTGTTTTTTCCTACCTCACTTCTAATTATTTAACTCCCATTGCCAATCTAAAATTTAAATCTCGGTTGTATGATATGCGTAAACAAAAACCGACTTTGAATATGGAAGAAGGTATTTTTAACGATGATTTCACGGGTTACAAAGTAAGGATTGGTGAAAAAGGAGCTGATAATAAGACCATCAAAAATGTTTTTATTGCCAATCACATTACTTCTCAAAAAGACAGACTCAACGAATTAATCGCTCAGGGTGGTTTTATGTACACTACGCCTGATGAGAAGTTCTTGGTGATGGAATTAGAGGATGGTGAACAATTCCAAGAAGGAAACCGCTACTCTGCCAACCGAAATAAAGCTCCTTTTGTAAGGACTTCCTTTGAAAAATATACTAAGATTTTTGACATGCGAGAGTTCGATATTAATCGAACCGATGAAGAACTATTTAGGACGCATTATTCTATGCTGAGTATGTCGCAATTGAGAATGGCTATTGATTCAATAGATCAACAAATGCTTGACCGTCGAAATACTGTTGGTACTTATATTGATCAATATATCAATGCTTTAAAACCCGATACCATTATTAGTAAAATTGAAGAAGCGATTCCGATTGATTCGACTATGCTCGCAGAAAAGACGAAGCAAAAACGGGATACCACGAAAGATACTATTAATCAAAAAACGGTTAAGTCTACTCCAACCACCCAATTAAAAAATCTAGTTACTAAAAATAAGACACCCAAAAAAAATAGTACCTCTTCTGTTGTTGATAGTGGTCGGTCAAGATCTGCAAAGAAGCCATTAGTTACCAAACAACAAATAATTAAAACACAGGTTGAAAAGCAGACTATTGAAAAACCTTTGAAGAATTATGACAGCATTTTAGACCTTTTTAGAGGGGCAAAACGCGAACCTTTTTGCAGTAAAGCCACTCAACATGCGAACAGTATCAAAAGTAATTCGGATTCGGCCTACCGCTTTTTAATTAAAACTAGAGAAAAGAAAGTTAAGCACGTTTTTGAATTGTATTCTAAATATGCTTTTGCTACCGTCTGTATCGTGTTCTTATTCATCGGTGCTCCTATGGGCGCACTGGTTCGGAAAGGTGGATTTGGTTATCCTTTATTGATTGCCATTATCTTTTTTATGTTGTTTATCACTTTGACGCTTACTTTTAAGCGGATGGCAGAGGCTTTTGTACTCACGCCGATTTTAGCCGTTTGGATGCCCAATTTAATTATTTTGCCGATAGGTTTCTTTTTGACCTATAAGGCTATGAATGATTCCAAGGTATTTGATGCTACTCGACTTAGGGCTGCAATTAATTATGTGGTGACAAAGTTTCGACGAAAGAAAACCGAGGAGATTTAGGATAAACACCAATTATTTCACACAACGGCACTACGACACAACGTTTTTCAATGCCTAAGACTTTTAATACTTTCTTTTCTTTTTTTCTCTTTACCCTTAAAGCAACTTATAAGGAGAATCGTTATTTTTTCACCTGCTTTTTTATCTATTTATTCATTGGTGGATTAGGACTATTGACCCTAAATCATGGTGATTTATTGCTTTATTTCTCTGAGAATAGAAGTACTTTTGGAAATACTTTTTTTAAAACGACCAACCTATTTGGAGAGGAATGGGCTTATGTTTTTTTCCTAATAATCTTCCTATTTATTCGTATTCGATACGCCGTACTGCTACCAATTGTTGGGCTTTTAGTAACGATTGTAAGTGTACTAACAAAAAGTTTTTTTCAGCAGCCTAGACCTTCTGTTTTTTTTAAGGACCTGGGTACTATCTCAGATTTGAATTTAGTGGAAGGCGTGACTTTAGTAAAAGGACTGACCAGTTTTCCTTCGGGACATACTATGTCTGCTTTTGCTTTATTTACCTTCGTTGCGCTGTGTTTTAGAAGAAAAAAGGGATTAGCCATATTATTGTTTTTATCAGCAGTTGGAGGCGGAGTGGCTAGAGTTTATTTAGCTCAACACTTTTTGCGAGATATTTATTTAGGAACTATACTGGGGTTTTTCATCGGCCTTTTACTATACAGTTGGCAACGGACATATCCGATTAATTCAGAGCGGTGGTATGATCAAAAAATAGGCTAGGAAATTAATTTATCGCCCAGGCTTTGGTTTTTATTCATCGAAGGCGATTGAAATCGCCTGTACTTTATCTAATCGAACAAGTCAACAACTTCCGATCTTCAATAAAAGCCTCTAGTTCATCCCCAATTTTTACAGGACCTACGCCTGCAGGTGTACCAGTATAAATGTAATCTCCAACTTGTAATTTGAAATATTGAGAAAGGTAGGTAATCAGATAGTTGAAAGAAAAAATAAGATCTTCGGTATGTCCTAACTGCACCCTTTCCTCATTTTTCAGCAAAGAAAATTCAATGTTTTTAGAATTCTTTAAGGAGCTTAAAGGAATGAATTTACTAATCGCCGCAGAACCGTCAAAACCTTTGGCTATTTCCCACGGATGTCCTTTCGCTTTCAGTTGCGACTGAATATCTCTTGCAGTGAAATCAATCCCTATTGCGACTTCTTCGTAGTATTTATGCGCAAACTCGGGCTGGACGTGGCGACCATTCCTTGTGATTTTAAGCACTATTTCAACTTCATAGTGCAAATCTTTGGTGAATTCAGGATAATAAAGCGGTTTGTTATTTACCAATAAAGCAGAGGATGGTTTCATAAAAACCAAGGGCTTTTTTGGAACTGGATTGTTTAATTCTTTAGCGTGGTTGGCGTAATTTCGCCCGATGCAGATAATTTTCATATTTAAAGGTGAGAGGGTGAGAAAGTGAGAGGTGAGATATTCTTGCGTTCTCACTTTCTCACATGCTCACTTTCTATTTTACCAACGCCTACCGTAGCCTCTTTCAACCGCCATTTCTAGTGGTCTTCTCAGCATGGTTAGCATTTTTTGGAATTCTTCTATTTTGTCAAGAATCGCTCTAAGGTTTCTAGTGGCAATTTCGCCAACATCCTTAGCTATTCTTAACTTCGTGTCTAACTCAATAGAGGCACTGTTCGCAATTCTCAAATAAGATAAGAACTTAACGCTACTCCTTTTTTCAGCACCTTTCGCTATGCTGGAATGGATGTTTTGCGCGCAATCTCGGATTTCTTTTATTAATCCGAAATCAACCTGCTCGTTTACCTCACTATTTTGTTTTTGCGTTTTGTTGTCTTTCGTTAAGTCATATACCTCAGTCATTAAGGATACGGCTATCTGCCAGACTTTTAGTTGTTTATAGGTTGCCATTTTTTAGTTGTTTAATTTCTCTCACAGTTAATTAGATTGGCAATATATGAAACCTCCCTAGGCCATTAGTTGATTCACAACACTTTAGGTCCTACTCTTTAGTAGGGAAAGCTCAAGCTAAATTGCTTTTTAGGTGAAGTGTCCAACCTTGTTTTTGTGTAGTTAAATTAATAAAATATTAATGAAGCCTTTAATGATTCTGTACAGTAAACATATAAAATATTTTAACTTTTTCTAAAAAATTAATCTATTTTCTTTACTATTTACTAATATTTTAAAATCACATTGTTAGAAAACGTATTATGAATTTAAATAATACTTAAAACCTAACATAATGAGTCTATTCTCAACTTTTTTTTTAGACTTACTCTATCAGTAAGGTCACACTTTTAATTGATGAAAAGCTTAAAATCGAACATTCATCAACCCCGTCAAATCTTTCACTTCTTTTAAAGTAGCTTGCGCCTGCTTTCTAATCTGCATAGAAGAATATTTAATTTGATTTTTAATCTCCTTCTTATTTTTCTGCAGTTCTGCTTTTCGATCTCTAAAAAAGTTTGTCTTCTCCACTAATGAATCAGCAACAGCTTCTTTCAGATCAACATATTTCAACGCCCCTGCATTGTAATCATCCATTAAAGAACTGTGCGCATCCATATTGTCACAGGCTTTTAATAAAGTAAAAAGATTCTCTATTCCTGCACTCATTTCTCCTTCCTTTACTTCCCCTGTATCCGTTACTGCTGACTTAATTTGCTTTCTTACTCTCGCCTCTTCTCCAAAAACATTGATGTAATGCTTTTCCCCCAAACTCTTACTCATCTTCTTATTTGGCGCCGCAGGAGACATGACCTTTGGCACTTCCGTGAAAAGTGTTTCTGGCAATACAAAATACTCCTTCCCCACTTGATGATTGAATCGTTGGGCTATATTTCTAGATAACTCCAAGTGTTGCTCTTGATCTTTTCCTACAGGCACATAATCTGCTTTGTAAATCAAAATATCTGCTGCCTGCAAAACTGGGTAATCATATAATCCAGCGGAGATAAAATTATCTGCTCCAGACTCCTTATTCTGCAAACTCTTATCTTTAAATTGAGTCATTCGAGTCAACATACCATAAGAAGTAAAGCAATTAAATATCCAGCATAATTCTGAGTGTTCGGGAATCAAGGATTGGATAAATAGATTCTCTTTTTCTACCCCAACTGCCAACAAATTGAAAATTAACTCCCATGTATTTACCCGCAATTTCTTAGGGTCATAAGGCATGGTCATCGCATGGTAATCCACTACGCCATATACACAATCGTATTTTTCCTGCAAATCAACCCAGTTCTTCACCGCACCAAAATAGTTACCAAAGTGAAGGTTACCAGTTGGTTGGATACAGGATAATACTTGTTTCTTCTTTTCCATGAGCTGTTAAATTATATTTTAATGAAAGTGAATTTGGGAGAACAACTTTATCTATTCAAAATCAGTTCCACATTGCACCTTCTTTCTGAGAGTTACTTTTATTGAAAGCTATTTTTGTAGTTTCTATTCTAATTTTTTTCGTCCAATTTAGTCTTTCCTGCACTTGAGTGCTGGAAAGACTTATCATTTCGGAATAAATTCCACTACTTCACTGCTACAATTGCAGAAATCTCTACATTGACATACTTAGGTAAGTTTGCCACTTCCACCAATTCTCGAACAGGTGCGGTATCGTCATTAAAATATTCGGCATACACCGCATTGATCCGTC